>CAIOTO010000159.1 GCA_903861255.1 uncultured Alphaproteobacteria bacterium
ATAATTTCATCCAGTTTGCAGCAGTGATCAGCGTACCTAATGCATATGCAGTACCGGTTTTGATAGTTGCATAAGAAACAATCTCCGTCGACGACAGCATTGTACCCATCACAACCAGGTGGATCAGACACAAAATGGTATTACATTACAAAACAAACCTCGACTAAGGCATTTTTCAAACCAGAAACACTCAATCAACAAACGGTTGCCGTTTGCTTTAACGCAAAGGGTATCGTGGATGATATCTTGAAAATTGAAGGAGAAACGGTTGTTTCAATGAATCCTGAGAAAACAATAAGCACGGGTTACGAATCAAATGTGATGCGTGACATCTTTGGAAACTTTGGCCGTTACAGCGCAAAGCCACCGGTTACACAAAAAAATTAAATCATGACAGTGCAGGTTTCGTTTTATCAATTAATGCTGACCCCGATCGAAAAAATCGCTCCACGCATTGTCGATAAAATTTATGCCTCAAACTTGCGAGCCTTGATTTGGGTTGAAAACGATGAACGCTTAACGCAATTAAATACATCGTTTTGGACATATTCAACGCTCGCCTTTATCCCCCACGGTTGCCGGCTTGATTCTGAAGAAACAAAAGATCAACAGCCTATTTGGCTATCGACAACACTTGAAAATCCGAATCAATCAACTGTATGTGTTGTCACCAACGGGCAGATTGTGAAAAATCCTGAATCATTTGGTTTTGATCGTATTGTTGATATTTTTGATGCAACGACCGCCGAAACGCGTGAAGGCGCCGCATCTTTTGCGGAACGGTTGAATTTTTATACAAAGGAAAATGCTACGATCACGCAATGGCAGCAGACGAAGGACGGTTGGCAGAAGTTATAGTAAAACTTCTCTGTCTTTCCCGCGAAGGCGGGAATCCAGAAAATGCCAGCTCAACTTCCTTAGTGTACATTAGCCGCAATACACAGAAGTCTAGATTCCCGCCTTCTCGGGAATGACAAGAGAAAGCGCGGAATGACATACGAGGCACCTATGACAATACTCATCACACGTCCATTAGCAGCTGCCAAGCGTACAGAACAAGCCTTTCAATTGGCTGGGTTAAAAACATGGATCGATCCTGTTTTAACAATTACCCCCCTCCCCTCAACGATTGATTCTGCCGCATATGACGCAATCATCACTACCTCCACCAACGGAGTCGAATCATTCGCCGCACTCACGCAACACCATGACATACCTACCTTTTGTGCAGGCGCTGCATCTGCTGCCATTGCATGCGAACTTGGATTCACGTCTGTTTTTCACCCCACAGCACCTGGGGCAAAGGGACTAATCACGCTTATCAAACAATCACCTTTTAAGCGCTTTGCTTATATCCGAGGAGAAGTCGTTAAAATTAATATTGCAGATGCATTGGCAAATATCGAAGGCATCCACATTGATACCTATATCACATACAAAACCTTACCAACAACTGGATGGACAGATGAAACAATCGCACTGTTTCATGCAAAAAAAATCACTGCCATCACGTTTTATTCCGAACATAGCGCACGCGTGACACTGGATTTATTGCGCAAACACAACCTTTCAGATTACACACCATCCGTCACAGCGCTTTGCCTAAGCGAAGCAATTGCTGATGTGTTAAAGGATTTTGTTTGGCAAGCTATTAAAACAGAAATTTCGGGAATGTTTTAATATCGACGTTAAATGTTTGTTAAATACATTCATTTACGTTGAATATAGGTGTATTCAATTAAATATCATTCGTGAAGTTTTTAATTTTTATAGTGCTAATTTTTGCAACGTATGGACATGCAACCACCACCAACGTGGCAACAAACGCGCAGGCATTACGTGATCAGTTCGCCGGAAAGTTAGAAGGATCACCATTAACAGCTGAAGATATTAAAACCATAGCAGATCAATCAGAAAAATTATTAACTGAATTGAGGAGCGCAGGCGGTTCAGGCCTCTCCAGTCAAGAGCAAGCGCAGGCACTAGCCGACTTACTCACGCTAAAATACCCAGTGCATGATACAGCTTTAAATGAAGGACTTATATTAAAAAACTCGTCTGAACAGCTTATAATCAAAGATGAAGCAGCTAAAAAAGCTTTTAAAGATCGATTGAAAGAGAATTTTGAAATCACTGTTTTCAAGAATTTGAATAATAAATTTTCAAAAAATACATGGCAGGGTCATGTAAAATATCCATACTCAGGATTAAATGCTACTACAACTGATATATCCACAAAAACCGTAACTGGGGCATTTTCTGTGGATCCATCAAATACCCTCACATCGTGCCATTCATTGAGCAGCGTTAGCACATGCAACAGCTCTGACGTAACGTATACCTTTAACAAACCAACTGATATCAGCAAAATGGCAGTTATTGTTATTTCAGTTTACCCGGGAATGAAAAGTGGATTCTGTTGGGAAACGGCGCCACTAAATTTACCAGACAAAACAATTGGTGCAATAGGTGTCAAATTACCCGATTGTTATTCAGATGTCGATCAATGGAATCAATTCGAAGAATCAAACTTCAAAGGCACACATGCGCGATACTTGCGTATCGTCAGCAATTTTGTTGCGCACATCAAAACACAGCACCCAAATATCCCTATATTCTTACAAGGCGGCAGCTTTGGTGGTTTTTTTGTATCATCTTATGCATTATTACAATCTGTTGGTGTAGGCACAAATGAATTTAATAGGGTATACAAACCTTTTGCGCAAACAGCCTTTACTGAACAGTTTCCTGACAAAACAATCACGCCAGTTGATGGGATTATTTCATATTCTGGCGCAACATATTATGTAAATAAAATAGTGTCTGATGACAAAAAATGGTCGCAACATATAAAAACACCTGCATTTTATCATTGGAATTTCGATGACGAACGTGTGGATTTGAAAAGAACTATTGACAGCATATTACCACCAGACGGAATCCCATATAATCACAACATAACACTAAGCGTCAATCGACGCGGCGCACAAGATTCATTGGGGGATTTACTTATTTCTCCTGACACCAATGATCTTAAACGTTTATATAACGCCGCCAATAAAAAAGAAGATAATTCTGTAATAAGGGGGCATTTTAACGACAACAATCCAGTTCTTGATCAATACGTTGTTCATTTCATACATCATGCAAAAGAAATGCTTGATTCACCACTCCATCAAGCACGGCAAAAACGACAATTTGATGTGTATAGGAATGGCACGGCAAATGATCACAGTGCATTCATCCCGCAGCACATTCAGCAATTCTTATCAAATTTAAGTCGCACTCAACAAGAATTAGAACAAATGTCATCAGCGCAACGTCGTGCGACACATGAAAATGATATTATTGCAAAGCATATGCGTGGAATTGGGGCTCCATATGAAGAAAGCACTTTGACACAAACGTATATTAATTTCATGAATCAGTTAGACACAGAAGAAGAAAAAAACAAATTTGTTGATCACATCATAACTGAAATGAATGATTATTCAGGTTTTTTAAAATTACCAAAATCAACAGAAATGACACACGCAATTGATCAAGCCTGGAGAGAGCGAATGATTAAATCCATTAATGATGATGTTATAAAACAATCTAAATACAACCAAAATAAAATTGGGACTTTTGAACTTTTTCTTCGGATCAAAGATTACCCAGGGTTCACGGATTTTATTCTTTTCCAACTAACATTCGAACAGCGCAAAGCCTATCATGATCGACTAATGCAAGAGGTCACCACAAAGGGGTTGTGGCATGGTGCAATCGAAAGACTCAAACAGGATGCAACATTCAAGAAAAATATAGGACTGACACGAGTGAAGGCAATCCAACAAAATGTCAGAGATTTAAACAGCGAAGAACTACAAAAAACAAATCCATTCCTTGTTGAACATATCTCAGTTCCATATGATCAACGCCTTACTGAATTCAACAAAGCACCACTCCAGACAGAAAACTACTCAGGTTACACCGATTCAATTATTAAGTTACTTGCTGATCCAACAAAAGTAAGCCTAATACATTTCGCAAAGTTGATTGAAAGAAAAGCAATCTTGCAGGCCGTTATGGCAAATGAGATTACGAATACTCACAAAAACTACAACCAAGCTCAACAAGATCAAAGTGAGCAAGTAAAAAACTTCTATTCTGAATACATAAAACATTCAGCTGGGACCTCATTATATAATCACTTTGCAGCACTGTATCTTGCAGCTGATTTTGCAGCACTGAGATCAAGGAACATTGTTAAGGGATCAAAAATGACAGGCCTTGTTCATTTTGACGACAGTATAAAAAAAATAATCGGCATCAACCACGAGACCTTTAATCGCTGGTTCAACGAAGTCTATCGTCATCACAAAGCTGGCATTGAGAAATTACATCAAGGGTAGGTTGCATCTAAGTGAACAACCACACATTATACCCCATCGACATCAGACGAATTAGGCGTTAACTTATTAAAGACACGCGAAATTACGATGGAGCAAACTAATGACAACTGATACAAACCAAACACATATACCAACAGAACAACCTTGGTTCCTTTCTCAGCTTTTTAAAACTTTGTTAATCACAGGTGCTATAAACTTGATACTCTGGGGCGGCCTTATTACGGCGCTACCTTTTTTTGGTCCGGAAATTGAAAATTTACTATTTCCATCGATTAAGAAGATTCAAACATTACGTAGTGAACTCGATCGTGTTCATGTGATTCAAGATGAAAAGAGCAAAGCATTGACAGCGCTAACAGATCAAACACAAAAAGAACTAGCCACACTTAAGGAATCGCTTAACAAGCTTTCTGATCAAGTAAAAGCTTTGCAAGACCGTGTATCAACGCCTGCCGCAAGCCTTGTCGTTTCTGGATCAAGTGAAATTGTGACAAAGTGGAATGCATTATTAAAACATTTTTCCAATGGCGACCCTTTTGAAGGACAACTGCATGCCCTCAATCCATTCATTGCTGGAAACAAAGATATTTTAATGGCTACACACGAATTGGTTAATGTAGCATCAAAGAAAACGGTTCCTTTTAGCAAACTGGGCGCCGAATTAGCAGCCATTAAAGAAAAACTAGTCAGCGCCAAGCATAGCAACGATAACAATCCAACAGATGCAAAAGGCAATTCATGGATCGACGGTCTTTGGGAAAAAGCAAAAAGCCATATATCCTTTGAACGCATAGATCAGGCTGCCATCAAAGCCGCCAGCCCATCGACAAAGGAAACACTTATAAAAGCAATTGAGACGGCTGTTTCCTTAATTGAAAAACATCAATTCGCTGCCGCAGTTAAAACTATAAAAGAGCAACAAACGCTCGCTAAAACAATCTTTGATCAATGGCTTATTGACGCTGACATGCGTCTTTCTGTTGAACAGAAAATAGAAGTTCTCCGCCAACGGCTCACCCCACTGCTTAATAAAAAGGTGAATTAATGCGCATTTTTCACGGATCACGTTTTTTTCTAAAGCTTGCAATTATTTGCACAATCGTTGTTTTCCTAACACTTAACCCAGGCCAATTCAGTATTGAATGGTTTGGCTATAAAACAACAATGCCTGTCGCTTTATTATTAGCGTCATTGTTTTTTCTCGTTTCAGCACTTATTTTAATTCACCACTGCTGGCGTTGGTTTCAAGATATTCCCAATCGCACTAAAGGATTTTTCCAAAAACGACGCCTCAAGAAATTCGAAGATGTTGTGATTGAAGGCCTCACAGCCATTGCAGCCCAACAACCAGAGGAAGCACAAAGCTATGCTGACCTTGCACGTGGCTTAGCGCCTAATCACCCGCTGGCGCTTTTTCTGACTGGCCAAACCTCCTATTTAACGCAAGACTATGCACTTGCACAAAGCACATTTGCGTTAATGACCGAACAAGCGCCTCTCAAGTTCCTAGGACTTCGCGGCTCCACTTTACTTGCCATAGAACGTCAAGACTGGGTCCGCGCGCAATCTTATCTTGAACAATTGTATGAAATTCGTCCCGATTCGCCTTGGGTCTTAAAACAACTTGAACTGAATTCGCTTAAACTTGCACTCGTTGATTCAACAAACAAAGCTATTGATATGCTGCCGTTTTATCGTCATTTACCAAAAGCAGATGCATTGATGCATCAAGGATTATTGTTGTGGATAAAGCTTAAGCATAATAGTTATGTCAAGCTAACTGAGGCACAGCAACTTGACCTGCTTAAGAATACATATGAAATGATTCCAGAAAACCCAGTTGTGGCGTCAGAATTTGCCTATGCTTTGCAAAATCATCATCAAAAACAAAAAGCTTTGCGTATCCTGCAGCGTAGTTACAAGGCAGCACCGCATCGATTGCTTGCTGACACATGGCTGCATATCCATAACGCAACAGAGCCTATGGATGTCTACCGAAAAATTGAGAAACTAACAGCGCAGCATCCTCACCATGAAGAAAGCTATTGGCTACTGGCTAAAGCAGCGCTTGATGCTGACCTGTGGGGGCAAGCACGCCACCACATTCAGCCTTTGCTACACGAGGCCGCAACGAAAAGCACATATCAGTTGATGGCTGAAATTGAGCATCGTGAACACCCTGACCAAGGATTCAAAGCCGACTTTTGGCGCACAAAAGTGGCTGAGATACACCATGAATGGGATTGGACATGCCAGAACTGCAATCACGTAGCACCAACGTGGGATGCATTTTGTTCGGCGTGCGGGCAATTCGGCAGCATTGAATGGAAAAAAACGTCGCTTAGTGCACCGGCGCCACTGAACAATACAGCAGCAATTTCGCATTCCCGGATTATTTGACATTCACACGACTAACCCTTATGACCCGCATCGTTGTCTACTTCATCACCTGGTGGGTTGGCGCTCATGGCAGTGCATTGGCATCAGAAAATCAAAACTCACTGTCGACGAAGAGTATTTTAACTTAAAGCACGTAAGTCCTAGGGTCATACCGCAGGAATACCATGCATATACGTTTTTCAGTCTTACCCGCTTACGGCACGCACTTCTTACTTGGATGGCAATAAGATACACACTGATTATCGTTCCCACAGGCAGAACCATTTGGCAAGACACAGTAAAACTGATCTCTTCCTGTGCCCCCCTTTTTCTTACAATTACCACTTGCACATTCATAGCCTAGCGTGCAAAGAGAACCTGCTTGCTTTGTTACACATAGCCCATTGGTGCATTTATTGCTTCCGCACTGATTATCTGTTGTACATGCAGCCCCAACCGCTAACAAACAAATACTATTAAGACAAAGTCCACTTTGACATTGCGTATTTGATACGCAAACGGCGCTTGTTTCCTTTAGCGCACATATATTATTAGCACAACTTCCACTTTGACACTGATTCGCTGCTGAGCAAGCAGCCCCCACTGGCAGCTCAGGTGCGCAGGAACCATTTGTACAGATACCACTCAAACATTGATTTGCAGCTGCGCAAACAGATCCATTTACCAACACGCAAATTTGATTTGTGCAGTTACCATATTGACACTGATTAGCTGCTGCACAAGCTGATCCGGGAAGTCCCAATGAACAAATGCCATTCACACAATTGCCACTTAAACATTGATTTCCTGTCTGACAAGAAGAAGCCCCAAGAGGCAATACGCATGTGCTATTAATACAAGAAAGACCATTTTGACATTGATCTGGTACTGTGCAGGGGGCTCCTGCCGAACCTTGTGCACAAATGCCAGCACCACCCGTAATATTGGCACAGTTGCCATTTTGACATTGATTAGCTGCTGTACAGGAATACCCAATTTGCAATACGCAGACACTATTGGTACAAATTCCACTTTGACATTGAGTGCCAGCAGTGCATGCAGAGCCTGCCTGCCCCAATGCGCAAACACCATTCAAACAGCTACCGCTTTGGCATTGAGTAGGTGTAGTGCATGTAACGCCAACTGACAACAAGGGTGTCTGCGTATATACAGAGCTATCACACACAACCAAGCTACATATAATAAAAAGTGCTTTTAATACAAAATTATGCATACAATCAATATTCAGAAAATATATTTTTATATATCATTGTACGAATATATTTCCTAAAAAATGATTAATATTTACTTATTTTCCAAAAAATAATAACATATGATTTTGAATTTTATAAATAGAAAGACTACCCATGCGCCTAACCCTTATGACCAGCATCGTTGTCTATTTCATTACCTGGTGGGTAGTGCTATTCATGATATTGCCCATTGGCATCAAACAAGATCATGCGCCCATTATTGGTAACGAAGTTGGCGCGCCAGAAAGCCCGAACATAAAACAAAAGTTGATTATCGTGACAACTATTACAACGATTTTATTTTGTGTGTATGTCGCTGTGATGCTGTGTGGATAAAGGCAATTTTCTTAAACGCCTTACTTTGATCCAAACAAATACTTTCAAAATAATAAGAGAAATAAGCAGAAAACATGTGGCAAAGAATGTATACATGATAGTGTCTCCACTTTGCTCAACATCTTTTATATATGTTTTGAGTCCCGCTGAATTGTGAACTAATCCTATCTCACGTTTCGCAATAGCAGAAGTGGTTTCCGGAGGATTATGCAAAAGATTTTTTCTTTCTAATTCCTCTATTTCAACAAGCGCTTTATCTAAGTCATTTAATACGCCGCCGTTCCCAAGACACAGTATAGCTGTAGAAAAAAGCATAAAAGATGCAAACCAAATAAATCGATTGCATGTTTTATTTAATTTCTGATAGTTCATGTTAATCACCCCCTAATATTATTCACACACCCCATTTTCATAATGGTAATGCTCTTGTGAGGCACTGGTGAACCTTTGTATAAAATCACTCGTTCTTTCATGTTCTTTTTTTGGTGAAAAAATATTATTTTCAATTGCCCAATTGTAAATTAAATTATCAGTGGGATATTGAGTAAGCACTCCAGATAATTTATGTTTTTCTATGTATATTTCCGCTTTCTCTTTGGATAAAAAAACGCCAGCTGGGAAACTTGAATTGTCACCATTAAAAATCCATACGTTATCCATAATTTTCTCCTTAAGGATTTTGATGTTTAAGCTATTTTTGCATATCACGAACTTTTGAAGTTAATGTACCATTTGTTTCTGTAAATTCCTGTTTGAACAAGTATCGTCAAATTTAATTTAACTAAGACTTGAGTACTAAGCGAGCAATGGTTCGAAGCGCGGAGTTTACACATGTAAATGAGCACTAAGATGCCAGAAGATCGTTGCAGCAATCATGCCTTAGTGAAATTATGATCACACCATTTCCATGCCGCCATTGATATGCATTGTCTGGCCAGTCATGTGCCCTGCTTCATCTGACGCCAAATACGCAACGGCTGATGCAATCTCGGCTGGGCTGCCCATACGACCTTGTGGAATCGCACTAAGGATTTTAGCTTTCACAGTCTCTGGCAACACATCAGTCATAGACGTTTCGATAAACCCAGGCGCCACACAATTAACGGTGATGCCACGCGTTGCAACTTCGTGCGCCAAGGACTTTGAAAAACCAACCATACCTGCTTTTGATGCACAATAATTTGTTTGGCCAGGGTTACCTGCACTGCCCACGACAGAGCTAATGTTGATGATACGACCAAAACGACGCTTCATCATGTTCTTAGTCGCGGCACGCGCCAAACGGAATGTTGCCGTCAAGTTCACATCGATCACTTCTTGCCAGTCTTCGTCTTTCATACGGATAATCAATGTATCACGCGTAATACCTGCATTATTGACGAGGATATCGATTTGCCCAACAGCAGCTTCGGCTTCGGCAAACAATCCTTCAACTGCAGCAACATCACTGAGCGAACATGTAATAGCAACGGCTTTCACACCGTAGGTTGATTCAATATTCGCAGCGACTTCAGCCAGCACAGCGGCACGCGTGCCTGACAACACAACATCAGCACCTTGCTTCGCAAGCGCCTCTGCGATTGCTTGCCCAATTCCGCCTGTTGCGCCCGTGACGAGTGCTTTTTTACCTTTTAATGAAAACATAAATTTGATCCTTTGCTATTTTATGCTACATCTTAAGATCAAGAGTTTAAAAATCAAGCCTCTAAATTCATTTAGAGCATATTTTTTAGTTTTAAGGACATTTAAATGGCATCGTATCAATACGTATATGTAATTAAAGAATTACGCAAAGCTTACCCAGGCGGGAAAGAAGTAATGAAAGATCTCTGGCTATCATTTTTGCCAGGTGTAAAAATTGGTGTTATCGGGCCAAACGGCGCAGGTAAGTCAACATTACTTAAAATCATGGCCGGCATCGACAAAGATTTCCAAGGTGAAGCATGGGCGGCTGAGGGCGCAAAAGTTGGCTATTTAGCACAAGAGCCAGAACTTGACCCAACATTGGATGTTGTCGGCAACATCAAGAAAAACCTTGGTGAAACGCAGCAATTACTGACCCGCTTTGAAGAAGTGAATATGAAATTCGCTGAACCCATGTCAGACGATGAAATGAATGCATTAATTACTGAACAAGGCGAGTTGCAAGAAAAAATTGACCAACTTGATGCATGGGACTTGGATCGTCAAATCGAAATCGCGATGGATGCTTTGCGTTGTCCTGCAGCTGATGCGTCGGTTGAACGTCTTTCGGGTGGTGAACGACGCCGTGTTGCGCTGTGTTCGCTCCTGCTCCAAAAACCTGACCTACTATTGCTTGACGAGCCAACGAACCACTTAGATGCCGACTCCGTTGCTTGGCTAGAGCGCTATTTACAAGACTACAAAGGAACTGTTGTTCTGATCACCCATGATCGCTATTTCTTGGATAACGTCGTTAGCTGGATTCTTGAAATTGACCGCGGCCAAGGCTTCCCATTCGAAGGAAACTACTCAAGCTGGCTCGAGCAAAAAGAAAAGCGCCTACTTATTGAATCAAAAGGTGAATCTCAGCGTCAACGACAACTCAAGAGCGAACTTGAATGGATCCGTCAGTCACCAAAGGCACGGCAGAGCAAATCAAAAGCACGTATTCAGGCATATGAGGACTTGCTCAATGATAAAGTTGAACAAGGTTCAGGCGATGGATCAATCTTTATTCCAGCCGGTGAACGTTTGGGGGATTTGGTAATCGATTGTGAACACGTATCAAAAGGATTTGGCGACCGTCTATTGATTGACGACCTGACATTTAAAATGCCACGTGGCGGTATCGTTGGTGTGATTGGTGCAAACGGCGCCGGCAAAACAACGCTGTTTAAAATGCTAACAGGCAAGGAGCAACCCGACGAAGGTGTTGTCAAGATTGGTGATTCTGTACGTTTGGGCTATGTGGATCAATCACGCGATACGTTGAACCCTAACAAAAACGTATGGGAAGAAATCTCAGACGGCCTTGACATGATTGAACTTGGTAAGCGCACTGTCGCAAGCCGCGCGTATTGTAGCTGGTTTAACTTTAAGGGTTCTGACCAACAAAAGAAGGTTGGGTCACTATCAGGTGGTGAACGTAACCGCGTGCATTTGGCGAAGATTTTGCGTTCTGGCGCGAACGTTCTGTTCTTGGACGAGCCAACGAACGACCTTGACGTTGAAACATTGCGTTCATTGGAGGAAGCATTACTCACCTTTGGTGGCTGTGCGATTGTGATTACCCATGATCGATTCTTTATGGACCGTATTGCAACGCATATTTTAGCGTTCGAAGGTGACAGTCATGTGGAATGGTTTGAGGGTAACTATCAAAGCTACGAAGAAGATAAAAAACGTCGCCTTGGTGCAGATGCGTGTCAACCGCATCGGATTAAGTACAAGCCGTTGACGAGGTAAGTTCTGCGGAAATTAACAATTAACACATTTATATTCCCCCTTTTGGAGCAATTCAACGAGGGGATTTTTATAACATTATGCAAATTGACAATGAAACACACCTCTGATAGAAATAAAAAAAGGATATAAAATGAATTTATTTAAACAAAATCACTTAAAATTAAACATTAAAATTATCACTGCAGCGTTACTTCTCTGTTTGGGCAGCTCACTCAGCACCTCAATAACTGCCGCTGATTTTTTGGAAGAAACTTACGAAAAGCATTGTGAAAGAATTCGAATAATTTACATCAACAAAGATAAACTAAAAAAAGCTGAAGATGACTTTCGAAATACTGGATCTAACAGTGAAAAGCTACGCATTATTACAACCCCTATTAAGCTCGAAGGCATAACCGACCCCCGCACACCACTATCTCTTGCCATTTACCAAGGTGATGTACAAGTGGTGGGAAAATTTCTTTCAGTAGTGCCGGATATTAATTCAGAATGCCTTAATGTGTCAGGATATTGCCATGACTGTTGCACGGTTGCAAAGATAGCGATTGATCCACATTTTCCATATTTCCCTGCCAATATAAACGATCGGCTAAAAATTATTGATTTAATAGCTGAAAAAGGTGGAGACTTCAGCTCTTTAACCGATCAGAATAAGAGCATGACGCCTCCACATGGCCTGGTGGCGACCGTGCAGTGGCAGCAAGAACGTACGTTACTTAGATCACGCGCCCTACTTTATGGCGCAAATCCTTTTTCGCTTGGATTAGATTATGCTGATTTAGTATTTAATTCTGAGAGATGGAATATGTACAATTATTCTAAGCCGTATATTGATGCTCTTTATATGCTGATTCAACTAGAACATAGACGGTCTGTAAAACTTACAGATCAGACAAAAATAAGATTTAGACAAGAAATGGATAAGCAAGATGGCATCACTGCAGAATTGTTCTAAACAAAAAACATAATAATTTAAGAAAATTGAGGGTGGTGCTTAATGCACTATCCCTTCCCCAATCGTGCTTAAACGTGTTTCCCACATCGCATCTAAATCTTTCATTTCCTTTTGAAAATCTGTATCTCGTTGTTCTCGCACTTCTTTTGAATCCATTGGCACTGAACCAAAATCAGCTGGCCGCATAAAACATCTATCCAGCACCTCTCCCGACAGCTCAGGCACCACAGCTGCAACCTCTTCCATCACATCTAAATCACCCATGCAATACAAAACAGCATCACAGCCTGCAGCAATAGCGCGACTTGCACGCTGGGCATAACTGCCTGAAAGCGCTTTCATGCTAATACAGTCGCTAATCAAAAATCCTTTAAAGCCAATCACGCCGCGAATCACATTTTGAATTACAATCGATGATTCCGTCGCGCAATAATCAGGGTCAATCTTTGAATAAATAATATGCGCAGTCATCCCCCAGGGGTGCACAGGGAATGATTCCAACGCCATAAAAAATGTCAAAAAATCAGACATCTCCAACGTTTTTTCATCCGTATCAACAACAGGCAGCTTTTCATGGCTATCCACATCAGCGCGCCCATGCCCTGGCAAATGCTTAATGACCGGCATTACGCCATTTCGATTATGGGCATTGATGGTGACAGTGGATAACGTCGCCGCCGCATCACCTTTTTTTGAAAACGCACGATCGCCAATGATAGGATCAGAACCATCAAACAACAGATCCGCACACGGTGCGCAATTCGTATTAACACCCAAATCCTGCAATTCTTGCGCAATAAGGGCATAATTTTCAAAGACCAACTCAGACGCGTTATGCGGATTCGTTTGATATAGATCGCCAAACAAATGTGCTGGTGGGTTTGATCTGAAATGCGGCGGGTAAAGGCGCACAACACGGCCGCCCTCTTGATCAATCAAAATTGGCACATCATCGTGGTTAAGCGTTGATTTAAGATCGTGCACCAGTGCCCGAATCTGTTCAGGGTTATCGCAATTTCGGCGAAATAAGATGAACCCAAGTGGCTGAACACGTTCAAAAAAAGCACGTTCTTCTGGCAAGAGAGTTGTGCCCTTAAGGCCGAAAATGACAGCTTTCATGATGATTCCTTTGGTGGTTTGTTATTACTATTATCTTACAAAAACCACCGTCATCACGAGGCGTCCTTGGACGACGTGGTGATCCATGCATTGCGCAGCCTGGATGGCCACGCCCTTTGGGCTCGCCATGACGGAAGCTGAAAAGAATGTTAAGGGATGGCTCTGATTGTACATTTGTGGTTGGTAGCAGATATGTATATGATGAGCTTATTATAAGCAGTTAGGCACCTCCTTTGTTAGAAAATTTTGACTTTATTGACCTCATCAAAGATATGTCTGATTATGCACGCGTGGTATTAGTTGATTTAACAAAGGTCAGCGCAGTAGAGGCTGCATCTTTTGAAGCATTTCTAGATGCAACCGAACAGCAGAAATTACAAAAAATAACGGTAGCTGAAAAGCGTCATGCATTCATTGCGTGCCGTTTTGTTACAAAGCAGTTGATCGGTGAATTTTTTGGGTTAGATCCGCTAAGCTTAAATTTTCACTATACAGAACGAGGAAAACCATATGTGAATATCCCAGGCGTTGAGTTTAACATTTCACATTCTGGTGATTTTGCCTTAATTGGTGTCAGCCGTTTCAAGATCGGTGTCGATATTGAAAAAATAAATCCAAATCGTAACTTCAAAGGGCTGGCTGAAATTGTGTTGTCAGAGGATGAAAAAGCATGGGTATTTGAAAAAGATACAATGCAGAGATTTTATCAGCTGTGGACCCTTAAAGAAGCGCGTCTTAAATGCGACGGTGATGGTTTGGCGGGGCATTATCCGGCGGCAATGTTTAAAAACGAAAAATGGGAATACGATGGA
>CAIOTO010000160.1 GCA_903861255.1 uncultured Alphaproteobacteria bacterium
AGGTCGAGGGTTCGATTCCCCCCTACGGCACCACTCATATCCAGGTATTTACATGTCAGAAAACACATTCTTCGAACGCCATTTACCCGATTCAGATCCTATTGTTTGGGACGCTATTCAAAATGAATTTAAGCGCCAACATGATAAAATCGAATTAATTGCTTCAGAAAATTATGTTTCCCGCGCTGTCATGCTTGCTCAAGGCTCAGTTATGACCAATAAGTATGCTGAAGGCTACACTGGTCGTCGTTATTATGGTGGATGTGAATACGTAGATGTCGTTGAAACACTAGCTATCCAGCGCTTAAAGAAATTATTTGGGTGTGAATTTGCTAACGTACAGCCCCATTCTGGTTCTCAGGCAAATCAAGGGGTATTTTTAGCCCTCCTCAATCCAGGTGATACATTTCTCGGGTTATCATTAAATCATGGCGGCCATTTAACACATGGATCGTCTGTAAATATGTCAGGTAAATGGTTCAATGCTGTCAGCTATGAAGTGCATCCTAAAACACATCTTATTGATTATGATGAAGTTCAACGTTTAGCTGAACAGCATAAGCCTAAACTTATAATTGCTGGCGGATCAGCCTATCCACGTACGATTGATTTTGCACGTTTCCGAGAAATTGCTGACAGTATTGGCGCATACCTTATGGTTGACATGGCGCATTTCGCAGGTCTTACTGCTGGCGGTGCTTATCCAAATCCAGTGCCATATGCGCACGTTGTTACATCAACAACACATAAGACACTACGCGGTCCACGCGGCGGAATTATCCTCACAAACGACGAAGCCATTGCAAAAAAGATAAATTCAGCCATTTTCCCTGGCCTACAAGGTGGTCCTTTAATGCATGTTATTGCAGCTAAAGCTGTTGCTTTTGGTGAAGCACTGGAGCCAAGCTTTAAGGATTACGTAAATCAAGTTGTTGCAAATACAAAAGCCATGGGACAGGTACTTATCAATGAGGGTTTTTCGTTGATTTCTGGCGGCACAGATTCCCACCTTATTCTTGTTGATTTAAGATCAGCCGGTGTATCTGGAAAAGATGCAGAGTCAGTTTTAGACCAAGCGCGCATGACCTGTAATAAAAACGGCATTCCAAATGATCCAATGCCCCCTGTCATTACATCTGGCATTCGTTTAGGTGCGGCAGCCTCCACAACACGCGGTTTTGGTATAGCTGAGTTCGAACAAATTGGTGGCCTCATCGCACGTACGGTTAAATCAATTGCTGCTGGCACGACAGATTCCATCATTCCTGATGTACATAAAGAAATTGATGTGCTTTGCAAAAAATTTCCAATTTATAAAAAGGCTTAAATTAAATGCGATGTCCCTTTTGTGGCCATAGTGATACCTCAGTAAAAGATTCACGTACAACCGATGATCAAGCGGCAATACGTCGTCGCCGTATTTGCTCTGAATGCGGGTCTCGCTTTACTACGTTTGAGAGAATTCAACTACGAGACCTTATGGTCGTCAAAAAAAATGGTGAACACGTTCCTTTTGATCGTGAAAAGCTAGTGCGTTCTGTTTCTTCTGCGATGCAAAAACACTCACTTGATCCAGACAAAATTGAACGCATCGTCTCAAGCATTGTTAGACAGCTTGAAACCAGTGGTGAAACAGACATTTCAACCCATGTGATTGGTGAAATGGTTATGCGGTCCTTATTTAATCTCGATCCCGTAGCCTATGTTCGTTTTGCCAGCATTTACAAAGACTTTGCAAACGTTCACGATTTTATTGATTGTATTTCACTCATGGAACAGCAATCAAAAGAAACAAACATAGACAAACAAGCTCATATAGAGCCGAACAATTAAAGGCAATTCATGGACATTATAATCGTTCTGGTCATCATCACATTTCTATGTATATCATCATTTTTTTCTGCCTGTGAAACAGCAATTACTGCTGCATCAAAAGCTAGATTTCATCAACTTGCGAAAGATGGTGACGAACGAGCTATTATTATACGTCACTTTCAGCAAAATCTTAGCTACGCAATTAGTGTCTTTATTGGATGCAATATCATGCTTAATGCCTTTGCTGTTACTTTCACAACAAAGCTATGTATAACAGCATTTGGTGAAGCTGCAGGAGCAATTGCAGCAGCCATTATGGGGGTTATTATTTGGGTCTATGCTGAAGTGATGCCAAAAATGCTTGCCATTGCCCACTCAGAGTCTCTTTTATTGAACTCAGCAAAATTTTTACGTATTGTATTTAACCTCTCACGTCCATTTAACCACGCGATACATTGGATTGCACGTAAGAGTGTTGGATTGTTCGGTGTAAAAATTACAGCATCTCAAGTTGACTATCAAGCTTCAGTTGAAGAATTACGTGGGGCCATAGACCTTCATACAGGACAAAATCAAGACGTTGCTCATGAAAAAGCGATGCTTAAAAGCATACTTGATCTTGGATCCGTTAGCGTTTCAGAAATTATGATTCATCGGAAGAATGTAACGATGCTTGATGCTGCTGATTCGATTAATTCTATTGTTGAACAGGTTTTGGCATGTCCTTTTACACGATTGCCACTGTGGAAAGATAATCCAGATAATGTTATTGGTATCGTAAATACGAAAGCACTGTTACGAGCAGTGCGATCACATCCAGATATTACAGACGATAAACTCACTATAGAGTCAATCGCTATAAAACCATGGTTTATTCCCGAAAGCACAGATCTGCTCGATCAACTACATGCCTTTCGTGCTCGGCGCGAACATTTTTCACTGGTAGTAGATGAGTACGGCACATTACTTGGTATAGTAACACTAGAAGATATTTTAGAGGAAATCGTTGGCGACATAACAGATGAGCACGATATTGCCATACGTGGAATACGTCCTCAAGAAGATGATTCATATGTTGTGGATGGAAGCGTAACGTTACGCGATCTAAATCGTCAACTTGATTGGAACTTACCAGACGAAGATGCAGCGACGCTGGGTGGCTTTATCCTATATGAAACACGTACAATTCCGCAAATCGGTCAAATTTTTAGCCTACACGGATTTAAATTTGAAATTATCAGAAGGCAAAGAAACCAAATAACAATGGTTAAAATCACGAAAGATGATTTAAAATTAAAATAAAAAACACAACAAGAATTAAGTACTTATTTCATTCTATAAATTCGATTTCAAATAAAAATAAAATAGTTGTATTTTTTTATCGTTCACATATTGACTTCCTTTGTTCAAAAACTATTCTTATTATTAAGAATTTAAACTCAACACGGAGGACAATATGAGTGGATTAGAAGGATTGTTTCCAAATGCAGGTTCGTATACAGGATCAACACGAAACCCATTAGCAAATAAATCAACAGGAAATGTTGATGCTTGTCAACAAAATGATGACGTAACGCTTTCAACAGCAAGGGCTCCAATTAAAATGGAACCGGTAACTGTTCCAAGAAGTTTGCTAACAGATGAAGTGAGTTCACAAGTATTTACAGCACAGCAAAGCATGGGCGATGTTAAAGGTTCTATTAATAGTAAATTGGCTCATTCTGTAACGGATGCATATACTACAATTGCAGATAAGGAGTTATCTAAAGCAGGTACGAATATATTTTGTGCCGCATAAGATTCCATACAAAATGCATTGATATTTCTGTAGATAGTCAATAGCAAATTGTATGGAACTATCATGACTCTGCACATTAATTTATGTGAATTGTGCCTTTGTGCTTACTAGTAGAATTAAATATTTTCAATGATTCTAATTATTCAAGCTACATGCTCTTGCAATTTTATGCTTCAGCACATGTTCTATTAAGAATTAAGAGCATAATGAATTTCTCACAATCAAGAAATTAGGTTCGCTTTTTAATCGAAATTCGTCTATTTCTAATAACATAGAATTTGTTCGATTCGTAAAACAAACCATATGATGCAAGCATCCACTTTATCTCAACGATTTTTACTACAAAGCGCTACGATTTCTGCCGTACTCGTTGCCGGCATATTGGTGCTTGGAAAAGCATTTGCCTACTCACTCACAGACTCCCTTAGTATAAAAGCATCCCTGATTGATTCGGTGCTGGATGGAGGTGTATCCATCGTTAATTTCTTTGCTATTCGTCAAGCGCTTGAACCAGCTGATGATGACCATCGTTTTGGGCATGGAAAAGTAGAAGCCTTAGCTGGACTATTTCAATCACTTTTTATTGCTGGATCATCATTATGGTTACTCAAAGAGGTCATTTTCCGTATTCTATCGCCTGAAAAATTTACATTTCATCCGGCCGCAATCATTGTCATGGTCGTCGCATCACTTTTAACATTAATTCTAATCATGTGGCAGCGCTATGTCGTTGCACAAACAAACTCGGTTGCAGTGGCAGCAGATTCGCTTCATTACAAAACTGATCTACTTACAAACATAGGGGTTTTGCTCAGTTTCTTTTTGGCAAACACACTTAATGCGCATTATATAGACTGGATCGTTGCCGTCCTCATTGCCGCTTATATTTTTAAAACATCGTATGAAATTGGAAAAACATCGTTTGATATGTTGATGGATCGCGAACTACCTGATGCCATTGTTGAACAAATCACCGCAATTGCATGGAAAAACTCAAATGTTAAAGGTGTCCATGATTTGCGTACGCGCTCTTCTGGGCAACGTATCTTCATACAAATGCACCTTGATATAGATGGAATGCTCACATTACAAGATGCACACGCCATTGCTGAAGAGATTGAGCAGAATGTTATTGCTATTTTCCCCAATGCTGATGTAATCATTCATCAAGACCCTATTCATTAAGTTAAGAAAAACCCTTATGCAAGCTCCTGCCCAAATTCAAGCTGCCATTGATGCATGCCAACTCATTTTTGATCAAAGAAATATACCTGCAGATAAGCTGCTCAACACATATTTTCGAGAACGCCGTTATATTGGCTCAAAAGATAAACGTGCTATTGCTGCGCATGTGTACACAGCTTTGCGCCTCGTGCCACGATACATTCGTGTAACTGATGATAATGCCCGCCTGCTTATGCTTATGGTTCTACGTGATGAGCAAAATTTATCTGCAGCTGACCTTCGTGAAATATTTTCTGGCGATGCGTATTCTCCACAAAAATTAACTAAATTTGAGATGTGCCGCCTAGATGCAGAAGATGAATTCACTGACGCAGAAAAATATGCTGTTCCTGCCGAGCTTCACTCACTTTTTCTCGATTCAATGTCAGAAGAGTCTTATGAAGCACTTGCAGCCGCATATCTTACAGAAGGAACGTTTGATCTACGTGTGAATACACTTAAATCAACACGTGAAGGCGTTTTGGCGTTACTTACTGCGGATGGCTTTGAGGTGTCCCCTACTCCACTTAGTCCCATTGGTATTCGTTTTAATAAGCGCCAATCGCTTGAAGGGCATCCTCTCTTTAAGGAAGGGATCATTGAAGTTCAGGATGAAGGCTCTCAGCTTGTTGCGCTTTCATGCGAGGCTGCATCAAAGATGACTGTGCTAGACTATTGCGCAGGCGCTGGTGGCAAGACACTTGCCTTAGCTGCTGCAATGCAGAACAAAGGACAACTTTTCGCCTGTGACATCCATGAATGGCGTCTTAAGCGTGCACGTGAACGAATAAAGCGTGCAGATATTCACAATGTGCGATGTCAACTCGCAGATGACTCTAAATTTTTAAAGCGTCATAGCAAGTTCTTCGATCGTGTTCTCGTTGACGCCCCCTGTTCAGGAACAGGAACCTGGCGCCGCAATCCAGATATGAAATTCAAAACAACGGCAACAGATATTGCAGAACTTCAAACATTGCAGCGTGCTATTTTAACAAAAACAGCCCCTATGGTTAAGCCAGGTGGCTGGTTGATTTATGCAACTTGCTCCGTTTTAAAAGCTGAAAATCATGATCAAATCGCGTGGTTCTTAGAAAATCATCCAGAATTCACCCTGGCGACGAATGACAGTATCAAAGAAGATGTGAAACCTGCATTTTACACTAATTTAACGAAGAAACTAATGACTGATAATTTGGATAACACATTGGGTTTGCAATTGTTGCCACATGCACATGCAACAGATGGTTTTTTCATGTCCATATTAATTCGAAATTATGTGAAAGAAAATATCGATGCTTAATAAATTAAAAACAAATTTATTAACACCTGATTAAATAATAATAAAATATTATTAACTACTCATTAACCAATCAGATGATATATTGACATACACAGCGATACTCGAAAATAATTAATTGACGAGGTGTGTATGAACAATTTTTTACATTTATTATTAATACTAATTATCTTCATTAAAGCCGCACATTCTGCTGACAACGAAGATGTATTGCCACCCCAACGCCATGTTTATATTATCGTGCCAGGCCAAGGTAATTTTGGTGGCACAGAGCACGATGACAAACTACCTCAAACAATTCCTGAGCACTATAAAAAAGAAGTAATCAGACTTAAATCTCCTCATGCTAAAACAAATAACTTTTTTTGCAATAAAGATGACTTTGGACAACAGAACTGCCAGGATTTACTTCATGAGAAACTCGATGATTTGTTTGCTCAATCAAATATTAAATTCATCATTCACGCCTACTCACAAGGAACAGCGTCAATATTAAATTACATAAGCAGTTTAGAATTAGCAGATCAAAATAATAAAGAAAAGCGAACATCAAAAATTGAGGCTCTTATTCTAGAATCAGTAATGATATCGGGCTTTAGTGCCATAAATCACTTTGTAAGAATGCATATTCCAATCCAAACCGGGCAGCGATTCCAATCCAAACCGAGCAGTGATTCCAATCCAAACCGGGCAGCGATTCCAATCCAAACCGGGCAGCGATTCCAATCCAAACCGAGCAGTGATTCCAATCCAA
>CAIOTO010000161.1 GCA_903861255.1 uncultured Alphaproteobacteria bacterium
AAAATGGATTTACTACTGCTTAGAAAAATAAATTGGGTTGGGGATGCTTGACAACTCGTTAATAAGATCTGTGTTAAGACTTACGCAGCAGGTCTATTACAGAAAATTAGTATTCAAAAGGGAATAAAAGATGTTCATAAAAATAATATTATTTACAGTTGTTGTGATTTCGCAATTGCATTTATTACATGCCGCGAATAAAGCTAACGATAGCTTAGAAACAATGAATGTACTTGGTAAGGCGTTGCAAGTAGCTGCGCAAGAAGAGGCGGAAACAGAAGAAGGGTATTCTTCTGATCTAGAGTACACTCGTCACCAAGAAGTAAACAAACGATTTTTCGGAAGGTTGTCTCAAAAACCGGAAGTTCGTGCTGCCGTGCAGCGATTTGAAGCAGAACTTAAAGCAAAAAAGCCTCTTACACGAATTAGCCTTGATGAATTGTCTTCACGGTCACGCATCCTATTATTTCGCGAATTAACCGGTGCTGCGCAAGGCGAAAAGAAAGCTATTCCTTTTTCATTTTATGGTTATGATTTTACAATTAATTTAGACCCAAGCCTACGACAACCTGGCAATGGTATTGTCACAAAAATAGGAAAACATAGCGAAATATATTCTGTTTTGAAAGCACACAAAACGTCTCAGAAAGAAATTGCAAAAAAACTTTTAAAAGCTCGGAAAAAAACTAAAAAGGGGTCATATAATACCCTAATCATAGACCCTGTTCTTTCTGCTAAATCTGAGACGGTCGATTTAGATATGCTCAATATTCTGTTAGATTTTGAAGTAGCAAGACGACTACAAGCATTTAGCGGCCATGATATGAAACAACAAAATGAAGCCGGTGAATACCTTGATTATGTTGGTGATCAAGGAAAGGAAGGGGAGCCGGCAGGTGATGCAGAAAGTATTCAGACCGAAACACTACGATACGAGATGTATGAAAATCTTGAAAAAAACATCAAAACAAGCATGACACGTAATACAAAGCGGGCTCAGTCTGAAGGTTGGAAAGCGTGGAAAATAACGTATATGAATTCGGATCGAGGCATACTTGATGACGTCCCAGTCGCATCTGTAATCGTTGGTGCTTTAAAGTTATCCTTGCAAAAAAAGCAAGGCGAATTATCGCTTCAAGATTTTTTCCATGCACCAAACAAATATTTTCATGCACAAAAAAAACATTCTCATGCGCAAAACAAGAATCCTGATGAATATTCTTATGGTGATTATTCTGCCTTTGAAGGTGCGCCAAGTGAGGACCACCGTGGCAAAGCAACAAAAAGAATCATTCGCAAATTCCGTGGCGGGACGAAAGCAAAGCATTCTACTTCCGAACAAATCCACCAAGAACTATTAGAGGTGTTTGGTGGTGATAGCGAAAGCGAAGGTGAACCATATTAATGATAACCAAGACTTCATTGTGTTTTATTGATCCTACGGCCAAGCCGTAGGATCAATAAATGAGTCTTGTCGTTTTATTCACTGATCACTTTTAAAGTAGTCTTAGGATGTTTGATACGAATCAGCATCCTAAATTTTTGTCATCACCCACGCTTGAGCACGGTCCACACCTTCTTGCAACGCCTCAGTCGAATATCGCTTAGCTACACCAACACCCCACACGGGGTTCGGCCATGTCGCATCACTTGGGTCGCGCCCAAGTACGTGAATATGCAACTGCGGCACAACATTGCCTAACGCGCCAACATTGACTTTATGCACGGAAAGTTCTTCTTTCAAATAACGTGACATCAATGAGATCTCACTTATAAGCTGTGTCTGATCAGCGTCAGCCAGCTGATATATCTCGGTCACATCCGCAATACGGGGCACCAAAACAAACCAAGGGTAGCGCGTATCATTTTGCAGAAACAAACGACATAATGGCAGGTCGGCGACCCATTCGGTGCTTCTCAATAAACGGTCATCAATCGTGAATGTGCTCACAAGGCGTTCCTTCGTATTAATAAAAATTTAACCTTTTTCAATTCAAGATATACAGTATAATGGGTGCTTTCTGATACTGGCTAACTTTCTCGTGATAAAATATTTTTGCTCAATCTTTTTTTTAATACTTTTTACAAGTAATAATGCAATCATTTTAGCATCCAACGATGCCAATGCGGATGATAAAAAACTGATCGAACCCTACTTTGACGAACGTTTTTATAAAGACAAATACAAAGAAGACCTTGAAAAAACAGGGCTGTCGGCGATTGACCACTTTATGCAATATGGGTGGCAGGGGGACTGGAAAACACATCGCGATCCTAATGGTTGGTTTAATGTTACATTGTATAAAGACCGCCTATGGCCATGCACAGGTAATCCGTTTGTTGATTTTTTAAAGCAACCAAAGAGCGATTTTTCTGACCTAACGAAGAACGTAGACATCTTTGTCAAAGATTCAAGCGAACTTTTTCGTGCATGGATAACTGCCGAAGGTTTTATGCGGCTTAAAAAATGCAGGCCTGTTGTTCATTTGTCGCCCGCACGATTTCATAAAATTCCAGATTGCTTTGTTCCTATGATTAATCGTGGTTTGGTTGCGCAATTATCAAATACAGCCGAGTTGAGTTTTTACAAAAGTGACTTTATCAAAAATCCAGCTATTTACGGTATTGATTTCGGAAAAGATGAGCCCCCAAATGTACACATGCCGGTTGTGATTAATAATGTGACATATCGGTATATCAAGCAAGATCTTTACCCTTGGAAAAACTATTACACGCAAGGGCGTTTGAATCCACTGGTAATAAACTTTACGTATTTCACAGAAGAGGCGTTGCATTTTTGTGAATTTGGATCAACAACACTGGAGTATAAATCATTCATGCGCCGTATTGCGCCTGGTTATGATTTGATGCACACAGGCATTGAAATAGGCACACCCAACGAAAGAATCATCCCGGGCTACCTTGATGTGGTGTATTACGGTTATACGGATATGCAATCTGCACAAAGCGAAGTCCAGCAAAAAAGGAATTCGGGGTTAGCTTTTTGCTAAGCCTTGGCTATGGTTCGGGCGATACAAAATATCTTGATGATAAGATTAGAAACTACCGACTTCGGAAGAACTTATTTGATCGCAAAAGCGAAATTAGTATTCCCCAGAGGTTTTATGTTTCCTATCGTGAGAAGGCAAAGTTTTCGCCCGAATATCAACCGTTTGTCTTGCCGACCGATTCAAAGAAATGGCTTTTTGAGACTCAATTTTGTATAGCCATGGAAAACTGTAAGCAGCGCAATTATTTCACAGAGAAGCTACTGCACCCCTTTATTGCTATGACGGTTCCAATTTATTTGGGGTGCCCAAATGTTTCGGATTATTTCGATGTGCGGGGCATGTTGATTGCTGAAAATATTGACGAGGTGATCACGCTTTCGAATTCGCTGACGCCTGAAAAATACAACGAAATGCTGCCTTACCTACAGGCTAATCAAAAGAAGGCACAGGAAATGCTGAGGATTCGGGATCGCTTTGTGCAAGAATTTTATGTGAAAAACGTTGTGTGAGTGGGCGGCGGTAAATTTAACTTTTTAGTTTTCTGGGCTCATACCCCCACTCATTTTTCTATGGTTTGATTGTGGGGTCCATTTTCTTCATACAAGCGCATGGATTTTCCGATACGGATTATCAATTTATTAATTAAATGTTTTTATAATAATAGTTATAGAGAATATTTATTAGAACAATTAAGTGAATTTCAGTTTTTATACAACATGCACTTTAGCTGTTTTTGT
>CAIOTO010000162.1 GCA_903861255.1 uncultured Alphaproteobacteria bacterium
ATGATAAGATCTTCTAGGGTCATAGGGCTCGTTAGATTGTTAAAGTTTTAGACGACTTTATCTAAACAGAACCCTGTGATTCTTTCAAATTATTTGTGCAAAAACTTGCACACTGCGTGTTACAATAATTAATATGAAAGGTTTTTTAATTATGTTGAGGAATAAGTTCAAAATAGCTTGTTTTATGGCTTTCCAAGCAGTAGTGGCGGTAGCCTCTGCGTCCACACAAACAACTGCGGCTACGACTTCGCCCGCACCTGCGCCATCAGCGGCAGCACCTGCGCCAGTCGTTAATATCACAAATTGCACATATGCAAATGGTATGCTCGGTGATGCAAATGCGCCAATTCGCGATTTTTGTCTTTCACAAACAACAGATATAAGCACAGGGCAAGCACACGTTGCTATACCGTTTGCAATGGGCTATTATGCTGCAATGAAATGTACAGCCACAAATTCAGTGCTTGATGGAAGCTGCAAAAATGCTGCGAACATAATTGCAAATGGTGTTGCTCATGCATTCCATTTAGACTACAAAACGTTAGCTAAGATTCGAAGCGCAGTTGCTCCAGGATCTACGGGTGGATGCCCTTGCTCTGCTTCTTAAGTGAAGACTTGTTTATTGAATTAATCTCTGAGTTGGCGCATAGCTGTCTCAGAGATTTTTTTTAATGAACGTGCATTGCTTTTATATTTGCTTTTATAGGCATTACCTTGGGAAGTGCAACCTCAATTCCTTTTAAAACAATTTTTGGATATATACCTAACCCAAGAACGATGAAAATTAAAATGCCAAATATAGTACGCTCACCACGTGTTAAATCGTTGTGCTGTTTGTCATGCAAAACAAGTACGCCGCTTATTTTTCCCATAAAAATACGTTTATACAGCCATAGCATGTAAACAGCTCCAAGGATCATGCCAAGTGTTGCTGTTGCGGCGTAAAGTATGTTTGTTTTAAACGTTGCCATTAGTACTAAGAATTCACCGACGAATCCGCTCGTGCCTGGGACACCAATGCTTGCAATTAACAGAACAAAGAACGCGGATGCATAGAGTGGCATGATGTTCAGTAAACCTCCGTAATCATTAATTTCACGTGTATGATAGCGATCATAAATAACGCCAACACATAAGAATAATGCCGCTGACACAAAGCCATGACTAATCATCTGCATAACAGCACCAACAATTCCTTGCGGTGAGAATGTAAAGATTCCAAGTGTTACAAACCCCATATGCGCTACGGATGAATAGGCAATTAATTTTTTAATATCTGTTTGTGCAAGCGCAACAAGTGAGGTGTATACAATTGCAATTAAACTTAAGCCAATCATGATAGGCGCGAATTGCTGTGACGCGTTTGGTAAAATGGGTAAAACAATACGTATAAGGCCATAGCCACCCATTTTAAGTAGAACACCTGCTAATAAAACGGAGCCTGCTGTGGGGGCTTCCACGTGTGCATCGGGAAGCCAGGTGTGTACAGGCCACATAGGAATTTTAACGGCAAAGGCAGATACCAATGCCCAAAAGAGCCATTGTTGCGCGCCGATAGGTAGGCTAATGGCTGACATATCAATAAAATTTGTTGTTCCGGTATAATCATAAAGTTTCACAAGCGCAATGAGCATGAAAACAGAACCAAGAAATGTATATAAGAAAAATTTAAAGCATGCATAAATACGATTGTTTCCACCCCAAAGACCAATAATGAGAAACATTGGAATCAGAACGCCTTCAAAGAATAGATAAAATAGAATGGCATCGAGGGCACAAAAAACACCAATCATAAATGTTTCAAGCAGTAGGAACGCAATCATATATTCACGAATGCGGCTTGTTATTTTTGTAAAACTTGAGAATATGCAGATGGGAGTTAAAATCGTTGCGAGTAATATGAAATAGATAGATAGCCCATCAACGCCAAGATGATAAGAGCAGCGCATGGTTTCAATCCAGCTATGCTTTTCTACAAATTGAAAGCTAGGATTGGATGCATCGAATTGTGACCACATAACAAGCGCAAGAATAAGATCAAGGCAGGAAATCCAAAGTGCTACTGCTTTGGCATTTCTGGTGTTGTTTCCTTTTACCAGTACTAAAAAAATAACACCAATAAGAGGAAGAAAAATAAGTAGACTAAGGAGTGGGATATTCATGAAATGTTCTCCAGAAGGGGCAAAAAAAGTTTATAGAGTTGACCCAAACGTCAGATTATAAATGGAAAAAACACGCGAACAACAAAAGGCTAAGTGCAATTAGCCCAATGATGATGCCGAGTGCGTAATGATAAATGTAACCTGTTTGGAGGTGATGATTTTTGTGTGAAAGTGAGAGGCAGGCACGGGCCAAGCCATTAGGTCCAAAACGATCAATGATGTTTTGATCTCCTCTTTTCCATAAAAAATTACCAAGGGCAAGTACAGGTCGATTAATTGTTTTTGTATAAAGCTCGTCAACCCACCATTTATTGTATGAGAATGAATAAAATGGTTGATTTGCTAAACGATCAACAAGTTTGGGTTTTATGCCATACAGGTAGATAGCACCTGCTATACCAATGCTTGACATGACAAGTGGCAAATGATCAATTAAAAAGGGCAAGTGATGTGTAGGCTCTTTTAGTACAACAAGCGCATTTTGCCAACTAAAACCAATTTGATTTATAAACATCGTGTGTCCAATCATACCGCTAAAGATAGCACCTATGCTGAGTAAGCCAAGCGGTACAAGTATCATTAAATTGGATTCATTAACATGCGCCATAACATGTTCGTTGGCGTGTGGTTTCCCATGAAAGGTGAGCCACAAAAGACGCCATGAATAAAAGCTTGTAAGGATAACAACGAGTATGCCCATAGCATATGCTAGTGGGTGATGGCTGCTATAGAGTGCGCCTAGAATTGCATCTTTTGAATAAAATCCAGCAAAGAATGGAATGCCTGCAAGTGCAAGGCTACCAATCCACATGAAAGCATATGTTTTTGGAATAAGACGAGCGATGCCACCCATTTTTTGCATATCTTGTTCGTCAGACATAGCATGAATTACGGATCCTGCCCCCAAGAACAAAAGTGCTTTAAAAAAGGCGTGCGTCGATAAGTGGAAAATAGCTGCATTGTACGCACCGCAACCGCATGCTGCCATCATATAACCGAGTTGACTGCAGGTTGAATAGGCAATGACACGTTTAATATCATTTTGTGTGAGCGCCACTGTTCCAGCAAAAAAGGCTGTGATAATTCCGACCCAGAGTAATGCTTCTTTAGCAATAGGGGCTAATTCATAAAGGGGTGAAAAGCGTACCATAAGAAAAATGCCAGCCGTT
Organism: uncultured Alphaproteobacteria bacterium; assembly: GCA_903861255.1. Classification (GTDB taxonomy): domain Bacteria; phylum Pseudomonadota; class Alphaproteobacteria; order Paracaedibacterales; family CAIOTO01; genus CAIOTO01. The sequence goes on from CAIOTO010000162.1 coordinate 3,332, forward strand.
ACCATGGTTGCTGCATGAATAAGTGCGGAAACAGGTGTTGGGCCTTCCATCGCGTCTGGTAGCCAAACGTGCAAACCAAATTGAGCCGATTTTCCCATAGCGCCCAACAGTAAGCAAAAACCAATAAGTTCATACGGATTGATTGCATAGCTGGCTAATGTAAATGTAGGGAGTGATACGGTTGGTAATGCCGTTAGGATCACATTAAAATCAAGGCTGCCAAATAAAAGAAATAATCCACCCATGGCTAGCACAAGTCCTGCATCACCAACGCGATTAACGACAAATGCTTTTGTTGCTGCGGAAGCTGCTTTAGGTCGTTCATACCAGAAACCAATCAATAAGTATGAAGCAAGGCCAACACCCTCCCAGCCAACGAACAGCTGAATCATATTGGGTGCCGTCACAAGTAGCAGCATCATAAATGTGAAAAAGCTAAGGTACGCCATAAAGCGTGCACGTGATGTGTCATGTGCCATATAGGATAAAGAATAGATGTGAACTAAAAAGGAAACGATATTAACGACACCAAGCATCACCATAACAAGGGGGTCAATTCGAATGCCCCAGGAGGATTTAAGTGTACCAACCTCTATCCAATCCAGTACATGGATATTAAGTTGAACAATTCCTTTTGTTTTATACCAAAGCAGTAACGTTGCCCCTAATGCAATGGTCATTCCCAAAACAGAGACAGTTTCGCTGAGTTTTTTAATGTTTCGGTGTGAGATTGCAA
>CAIOTO010000163.1 GCA_903861255.1 uncultured Alphaproteobacteria bacterium
AGTAAAGAAGATTAGGTGGCATGAAGCCAGTATTTTTCTTTAAAGTAAGTTCCTTTAAAAAGTTTCAGTTACATTGTTAACTCAAGTTTATTAATCTTTTTTTAGAGCATTTTTTTTAATGATCTATACCAAACCTGGTGGCCTTGTTTGCCACCATTTAAAGTTATTCACTCATTTTTCATAAAAACAAAAAAAATCCTTTATAGGTTATATGTCATTGCACAGCTTATGAATAAGCTTAATTACAATGTATTTAAGATTGGCCAGGTCGAAAAATAATCAAGTAATACAATTTTCTTGTCGTTGCTTGTAAAAGCTGGTAATCTTTATTACCAGTTATTAAGAAACCATAGCAGAAACCGTTTTTTATGTCACACATTTACACAACGCCACGCGCATTCGTTGATACACTTGAACATACATGTGCTCTCTACAAGCAGTGTCAGTCTGAAAATAAAGAACATGTGATCCGTGACTGGCTTAATCGTTGCTTATCAGATGACACACGTGCATTACCATCTTATGCAATTATTGAATACGGATATGTCTTACATTTTCTGTATGAATATCGCGGTAGCTCTGAAACGTTTAATGCCTATCGACGTGAAATTGATCGTTTGATCTACTGGAGCTGGTTTGTCCAACAAAAGTCCCTGCTGGCACTGAAACGACTTGATATTGAAGCCTTTATCGAGTTTTGCCAAAAGCCGCCGAAACGTTGGATAAACCTTAAAAAAGTGAGTCGATTTATCACACGCGAAGGTGTACGTATTCCTAACCCTGAATGGAGACCATTTACAGCAATCATTTCCAAAAAAGCGTTTCAAGATGGTGAGCGCGCAGACAAAGCGTCATTTGAACTCTCACAGCAAGGAATTAAACAGATTTTTGCCATTTTAGGCTCCTTCTATAATGCACTCATTCAAGAAGAAGTCACGGAAGTGAATCCGGTTGCACAAATTCGTCAGAAAAGTAAATTCATCCAAAAACAGTCCAGTGCTCCTATTATTCGTCGACTATCCGATCAACAATGGCAAACCGTACTCGCTGCGGCTACACAATTGTCCATAGAGAACCCTCAGAAACATAAACGCACACTTTTTATGCTTCAATTATTATACGGGTTGTACTTACGCATTTCAGAGCTTGCAGCTAGTGAACGTTGGTCGCCGAAAATGTCTGATTTCTTTCGGGATAGCAACGACGATTGGTGGTTTAAAACCGTTGGAAAAGGCAATAAAATGCGGAACATTGCTGTAAGTAATGACGTACTTGACGCATTCAAGCAGTACCGTGAACATTTGGGTTATACGCCACTCCCCTCACCTGATGATCAACAGCCTCTCATTCCAAAAGAAAGAGGAAAAGGCGGAATAGAAAGTATACGGGTGATCCGTCAGCTGATACAAACGTGTTTTGATGCTGCAGTTGAGCAATTACGGGCAAAAAATGAGCATGAAGAAGCGGAAATGCTGCGTTCCGCAACTGTGCATTGGTTACGTCATACGGGCATATCAGATGATGTGAAGCACCGTCCTCGTGAACATGTGCGTGATGATGCTGGACATAGTTCAAGTGCCATTACGGATCGTTATATTGATGTTGAACTCAAAGCACGAGCAAATAGTGCGAAGGGAAAAACGTTGGCGGATAAAATCCATTAGCAAATTTTTTAAATATTTAATCAAACTAAGACTGTTTGATAAGAATCAATGTGTATTTTTAAACAGATGTTATTATATATAATATGTGCTATACGTATTTTAATATTAAGGTTTTAGAGTAAGAAAAATGAAATATTATTGGACAATCTTTGTGTGTGTAATTTTGCTGAATTCACACTGTGGGGTTTTTGCTTCAGAAATAAAGCACGAGGAAGAAGCTTCTCATCTTTCTAACAAAGCTATAGTTGAAATAACACCCGGAAAGGTTATGGCTCAAAGACAGAAGGAAGAATTGTCACGCGAGCGATTTGTAGATGTCCTTGGAGAAAGTATCATTGACCAATGGGGTATTGATTGGGAGATGCTGAGTGATGATTCTCGTGCATTTGACGACCCCGCTAAAAGACTTAATATTAATCGTATCCTTTCTAAAATGGACAAAATTAGATCACATGCGAATCCTGATTTTTATCGTTTATATGGTGAATCTTCCATGATAAAGAGGGAGATGGACACCGTACACTCAGATCGTCTTGATAGTGTAACCATCAAATATTTTACATCATATTTTCCAGGTGCGCGTGTTGAGTGTGATGTTAAAAGTATAGGCGTTCAACTCGGTACAAAGGCTAATGTCCTCCTCACAACTGGAGAGACAAAAAAATATCATGTAAAAACACATTCCGCTGGTCGTCTTTCTTCTCGAAGTACCAATGCAAAAGTTGTCGATCCAAAAGAACTATTGGTTTATAAAGTGCTGGAATATGCGGGATTTGGTTGTGAAACTCATTTTTTACAGAGAAGTATCGAAGATGTTTATATTGCCACATTAGATGCAGGATATAATGGCTCTTTTAATGTTTTTTCACGGGCAACTGGGGGACAAGACCAAAGAGGCGATGGTGTATTAGGAAGAACACTATGGAACTTGTTAGATAGTGTTGATGAAGATCCAAAAAAAAATGACTATATAGCTATTGAAACAAGTGCGCAGAGTGATACTCTAACTCAGAATTTTATGCTTCAAATATCTGCTCTTGATCTTTTATCGCGCATCTTACGTCTTCATGATTTATTAAATAATCCTGATAATTTTGGATTTTTTACACAAGCTGATCAGCCACCATCTTTAAAGGTAATTGATTTCCGCGTGTCCGATGAGTTAATTTTTAAGGTAAATGAAGATCATTTTGGAGGGTTTCTCATTGGTAATGGCATTTATAATTATGCAGGGTCACATCGCACGATGCGTTACTGTTTGCACGATAGACCTATTGAATCTAGGGTAAATACGGCATTACATACGTTAAAAGCAGGCGCTCTCTCACGTGTACATGAGTGCGTAGAGCGCGCATATGGAGAAGTTTGCCATTACATAACAACAACGGATGTTTTTGAAACGAGCATACCTAAAATGATGGAACAATTAACGATTTTTAACGAGGCGATACATCATAATATCGCATTCTTTCATGAAAAATTAGACTTATGGATCCCCCGAAAAAGGTCGATGATGCAAACGGCAAGTTATAACATACAAACATAATTGTATAATTTTAATAAAATTCAATAATTCCTGTTCAAAAGTGTTGAAAAAAATGACCCAAAAACTTAAGTAAACTGCGGATTGCTAAAATTGAGTATAAAATTTATATTTAGGTGAAAATTACTCATCAGCCCTTATAAACCCTCGTGTTTGAGAATGAAAAATTGAGTCCATGAACTTTTTGTCGTGTTCATACAATCGGAACCTATAATCGTATCAATTGTGTTGCTATCAAATTTTTCTTGCCTGTTGTCTGCACTCTGATGACTCTCGTTATTATGCATTTCAATACAATCCCAAACGTAATAGGTGTTTATCGCTTATTAAAAGCTATCTCATACACTTCATCAAACTTAATGCTTTAAAATTAAAAGCTCACCAGATGCATTCATAACGATCTTTATATCGCCCGATGTTACCGTTGTAAAAAGTGGTAGACTTGTATACATACGCATCCACTTAAAACCATCAACATCATGTTCTTCAATATTTGTTCCTGGCATTAAGCAAAAATGAGCATGTAATTTTATGTTTGAAATAGCTTTGCATTCTGTGCCCTTATCACCGCATTGAATAATATGAAAAGGGACGCGTAATTCTGATAGTCGCAAAAGAGCCGCCATATCAAAGATTGTTGAAAAGCTCGGGTGACAATGTCCTTTGTTTTCGCCTGCACTCACAACAATATATTTTGAATCCGTTTGGAGAAGCCATGCTGTATTATTCGTACGTTTATGTTCTGCGCCATGATGTAAACCTAAGGAGACATCTGTTCTAAGAAAGGAAGCCTCCGTGGCATTCACAATTCGATCCGTACAATCCCCATCAATGTCACCTGGCAAGGTTAATTTAATGCCTTTATACCGCAGACAAACTACGGCACCATTGTTATTTGTACCGCCTTTAAACTGTGTATCAGTGGTTGTTATTGCATGTTCTAACTCACCAGGTGTTGCCACATCACCTAAAAATTGACCTTCTCCCCCATGTGACATATTCGCAGCAAGAATAGTCGTTGATAATTCTCTCAATGCATCTGAAAACTCAGGGATTAATGCATTCGTAAAAAAAGGGAGAACTCCCTTTTCTTCAATTGTTTTGTTGATAATTTGTTCACGTGTCATACGATGTGATAAAGGTACGATGATTGCATTAACAGCAATCAAAGCATCCAAACATTTTTGTCCTTCCCCCGAACAATAGCCATGAAAAGGCGACCCTAAATAAACTTTTGTTGGCGTTCCAGCTTTATTTTGATCTTTAAGTGCTCTGCTGCTTGATTTAACGACACGTGTCAACAATTTGATATGGTCTCCGTCTGAATGTGATACGGCAATGGCGCGTAAATTTCCACGCGCATATGGATTAGTTCCACCAAAAACAACACTATTAAATCTTTTAAGAAGAGGTGATGTTTCTTCAAATGTACCACTATGTCCTGCATCAACAACCAATGAATCTCCTGTATTCTTGTCGCGAATGACAACTCCACTCCCCTGCCCTACATTAAAGACTGTACATTCAATGCCTAAATCTTTTGCAGATTCCGTCGCATAGAGAAAAGAAGATATAAATGTAAATAAGAGCATATACAACACATTTTTTATATTTATCATTTTGAGTCCTCGTTATGCCTTTAATTTTATTATGTTCTTAATTTTTAAACTGCGAATAATATCTCCTTCTAAAGCATCCATCTGAGTTTCTGTTCTTTGTCCGAGTTCTTTTATTCGTTGCCAGAGAAGGGAGTCATCACTTCTTCGATACGCATATTCATATAATTTGGTGAGTGATTCTAATTCATTTTCAGAAGATACACCGTATTCTGGTACATCTGGAAAAAGAGTTCCTCGATTTTGAAGATACATTAAAAATTCAATAGCCGTTAAGGCCGCAGTCGCATCACCAAATTGATGTGCTTTCATATAATGGAATACAACGGAATGTTTTGCCTCATCTTGCGTCTTTTCAATTTCTTCTAACGCCGCGCCTATATACAAATCTTGATGGAGTTCAGCACTTTGTCTGTGTAAAAAAGGATCATGCACTAAGTGCTTTAATGCATTTACATAACACGTCAGAGCCGCATGCCTATTCATAGGATGTTGGTATCGATACACATAGGCTTGTTGCGCCTATAAAATAGAATTAAGAAGAACAGTTTTTCTGAAATGAGCGCTAGCTTCTCTCATCTGGTGAAGTCTGAACGCAGCTAATGCAAAACCTCCCTCACAAGCTTTTTGAAAAAAATGAATGGACTGGTTCATATCACCGATATCATCCGCTAAAAATGCAGCATTTAGATGTAGAAAGGGATATGGGTGTTCTACATGTGCTAAATCAAAGACACGCTCAACAAAATGCTCCTTTAAACACGCCGTCACTTTAAGGCTATTCCATAGGAAAGGTGTCTGTAAAAGCTCGACTAAATCGTTATCCTCTATAGTTAATTGAGGCACCAATTGATCTTCTGTTGATTCACCGTCAATGTTTTCTAAGTGGAGTATATTCAAAGCAACAGGATTTCCTGACTTACCGGAAATCAATATACATGTACGCATCACGGCCGAGAGTTCAGAAAAAGATAAAGCAACCGAATTAACAAGCGCATTAAAAGGGTAAAATTCTCCCGCAAGAAAAAATGGCTTCGTTTGATGTGATAACTTAAACTTTTGATAATAAGTTGTTTTCCATGCACGGAGCTGTTGTTTTTCTTCTTCTGTTTCAATGCTCGATGGAATACAAGACCCATCAGAATCTTTTAATGTTCTATTCATTGAAGGGAGATCAATATCTTCTAACCAACCAAGAAAATCATCAATGTTATTATAACAGCAATAGGTATGAATCTTTTCTGTAAATTCTTGGGGATCGCAGATGTACTTATCACTTGACGTGTATCCCTTTAAAGAAAAAGAAAAAAACACGCAACAGGCTACAAATATTTTGACCATCAGCCGTATCTCATTTTTATATGTTAATAGCTACGCTTTAATTTCATGCGCAAAAGCGGCTATAAAACTCTTCACACGCCCTTTTTCGTTCTGCGGCGCAGATAACGATTCTTCAATCATAAGGTAATGATCATCTGGCAACAGTGCTCGCACCTCATCTTGAAGAGATGGGAAAAGATGATATAGCTGACTGAGTGTATTGGGTATATTCGTGGGGGATACATTTTCACTATACACGATTTTTGATCCAGATCCATTCGCAGCACCTATAGTAATTTCAAGTCGTATATTGTCATGAAAGCGAGAAAAATAGGGCAGCGTGCGTCCATCATCAAAAATGGGTTCATCAAGTTTAGAAGTTGCCCAAGCTATATCATAAGCACACGCAATCATTAATAAGAGGAAAAGATATTTCATTGTCAGAACTCCATTTTAATTATTTAGAAAAAGAGATTAATC
>CAIOTO010000164.1 GCA_903861255.1 uncultured Alphaproteobacteria bacterium
CAGTTCTAATTTTTGTTTGGATAACGACTTGTTCAAAATAGGCTTGTGATTCTTTTGTGGTATTTAACGTCTCTGACGAAAGATCTTCACCATCAAAACGAGTTCGTGTTGGCACGATAAGCGCCCAATTCCGGCCTTGTTTGGAAATGAGAGCCAGTACATCGGGCGGCAACGCTTCGAAAGGATTGATTAAAATGCCAATATGCGCAGGTAATGTTGTTAAAAATGAAGCGCTTGCCGAAAGGCGGCTGAGCCCGCCAACCCAAAGGGTAACAGGCATTGATGTCGCAGCCTGTGTTGGCGTTTGAAGTCTGCTTAGTGTGACTGGATCAAGTTCAGCTTTTAAAGGAAAATAGAAAAGTGATGATTCTTCATCAGATTCATGGGGTTGTTTTATGGGGGCAGGTTCTTGCTTGCTCTTTTTGTCGGCATTTCCTGTCGCCAAGGGAATGGTGATTAGCAGAAAAAGTATGAACAGAATAATATTTTTCATCGCTCATCCCTTACTTGAAAAAACGACAAGCCGCGCAGTAAATCATAGGCACGCTTAAGCTGTGTATCGCGCTCTGAATCGAATAGGATATCGTGTTGTTCGGCCTCAACAGCTATATCGGGCTCTACCCCTTTTTCATGGATCTTAATATTTTTAGGTGAATAGAAATACGCTGTGGTCAGTTTCAATACACCATTATTGGATAAGGGAAACAGTGTTTGAACAGCGCCCTTACCAAAAGATCGTGATCCCATGATAATGGCACGTTTGTGGTCTTTAAGTGCGGCGGAAAAAATTTCAGCCCCGGAAGCAGATCCTTTGTTGATAAGAATAACAATAGGAAGTCCGCGCACACGGTCACGGTCCTTTGCATCATAGTGTTGCGTATCATTATGCGTGCGCCCTTGAACACGTACGACGGAACCTCCATCTAAGAATAGGCTTGTGACTGCAACGGCTTGTTCAAGTATGCCGCCAGGGTTGTTGCGTAAAATCGATAATAAGTCCGTGTAATTTGCCTTCTTTTAAAACGTCATCAATCGCGCGTATGACTTCTTTTTCGCAGTGCTCATTAAATAAGCTAATACGTAAATATGCAATTTTGTCTTTTACATGTGACCTGACGGGATTAACGGTGATTGTTGAACGGGTGAGCGTGACGTCGCGTTGCTTTCCGTTTTGCTCAAGAATTGATAGTTTTATGCCGGTGCCGGGTTTTCCGTACAGTTGACGCAAAGCATCTGACACAAGGATTTTTGTAACATCTTGGCCATTGATATGGGTGATAAGGTCACCAGCTTGTATCGATGCATGTTGTGCGGGTGTGCCATCAATAGCTGAAATCACTTTCATGCCTGTTTTTGTGGGGAGAATTTCAAGGCCAATACCGCCAAATTCACCTTTGCTGACACCTCTTAGCTCAGCTGAATCATTTTGATCGAGATAAAGGGAATATGGGTCGAGCGCAAGTAGGATGCCGCCTAGCGCACCTTCAATCAAGCGATGCTCTGGAACGGCGTCAATATAGTCTGATCGAACACGTTCGAGTACTTCTGGCAATAGAATTTCAAGGGTTTCTTTTGCAGATTCTTCGGCAGAATGGGGCGGCTTGTCTTCTTCGCGGCATCCACTTAAGCATAGCAAAGTGGCGATAAGTGAACAGAAGAAGACAGGCCAGCTACATAACATTTTAAGCCTTTGGTGCTGCTGGTTTTACATCAGCGTCCTTTGGGTTAGTAGGTTTTGCGTCTGTTGGCTTCACATCAACTTGCTTCCCATCAACTGGTTTTGTCTCAGCTAGCTTTGCCTTTGCTGGTTTCACATCAGCAGGTTTTACATCAACTTGCTTCCCATCAACTGGTTTTGTCTCAGCTAGCTTTGCCTTTGCTGGTTTCACATCAGCAGGTTTTACGTCTGTTGGCTTCACAACATCAGTTGCTTTGCTGCCAGTATCCGTTTTTACTTTTTTTGGTGACGTATCGGCTTTCACGGCTGGTTTGTCAGCAGGTTTGGTCTCAGTTGGATTCATTGCTTTTAAGGCTTCGTTGATCCCCGAAACTTTTTGAGTGTCAGCTTTTTCTTCAGCTTTTTGTGCCGCCTTTGGCGTTTGTTTTACGTCGTGTGGCTTTGATGTCATGCTGCCGTCTACGCCATCAACAACAAAATCTTTTTCAGCTAAAACAACATTTGCATCCGATTTAACAGCAACATGCCATTTGCCAGGACGTGCAGTTACAAAGGCTTGAGTACGATAACGATCGCTGCGTTTTGTTGTTGATTTGAATTCTGAATAAGGTTTTCCATCGCGTGTCCAAACAAACGTTACATGTCCATCAGTTGATGGCTTTAATTCAATTTGTGCACATACTTGACCATCATGAAACGCAAAATGATCACGTTCGTTTTGCAGGACACGCTTTTCAACTTTTGTGCCGAGCACAAGTTTTGCGCCCCCAGCATAAACAACCGCTGTATTGAGTAAAAATATTCCTGCAAGGCTCGCTAAAAACGTCGAACGTATTTTTGTCATAAAAATTCCTCTAATTTATGTATATACACTATTATGCTAGCGCTAACGTCGGTGCATTTCAAGGGGTGCTAGATGAATGTTTTATTTTTTCGAATATATGCGGGCGCTTCTTTAAATATAACATTGAATATAACTTAATTATTTGGAACGTAATTGATGAAATGTTTATAATATTGTGTGAGTATATTAAATATAATATGATGTGTTATTAAAGTAAGAGAGTCATGGTTAAGAAATATTTTGTGGTATTAACATTTGTTCTTGGAATGCTAACGTTTTTTGGATGCAGTGATGTAATGGCTGCTGTTCATTGTAAGAAACCGAACGTTACTACGAGAATTTACTGCACAGATTGCGTGGCTGTTTCAAGTTCTTCCGTTGAATGTGCTTGTCCTTCTGATAAACAAACAAAGTGCAGCCATAACGGCGGAACCGGCTTCGCGTGCGCTGCATCCCAAGCAGCGTGCCCCAGTGGCACGAACCGGTATTCTTGGTAAGGTTGCAAGCACGAAAGTTGCATATAATTACGGAAAAACCTTTTTAAGGGGTTGACTTTTTGCTCGTGAACGCCCATCTATATTAGTATGAGTTTATAATAGCTTTTTTGCACGCACTCGCATTTGATATGCAAGCTACTGAATACGGTTGTCCGATATCCTATAGTTCCACGTGTTTGTCTTGATGGTATATTGAAACTCTCCTGATTTAATTATATTAACGTCAGGTAATATTAACGCTACGAATATGA
>CAIOTO010000165.1 GCA_903861255.1 uncultured Alphaproteobacteria bacterium
CATTAATCATTACAAAATCACTATATATTTAATTTTATATTTATCAGATTAACATAATTGACTCCACCTAGCCAACTCTTAGGTTAGCGCTTATGGGGCATAACACCTACCCTGCTCTCCACACTTGGTCATGTGACAACACCAATGAATTTTGGAAGAACGTATGGGACTTTTGCGAAGTTATAGGTGATCGAATTGGTGTTCCTTGTGCAAACGCTTCCCTTATGGAATCCACACGATTTTTTGAACAAAGCCAACTTAATGTCGCGGAGAACTTACTCCGCCGAACGGGCTCTGACACGGCCATTACCTTTTGGAATGAATCGTTAGAAAAATGCACATTATCCTTTGACGACCTGCATGCCCAAGTCAGCAGTATGTCACAATTTCTAACCGCCAACGGCGTGACGTCTGGTGATCGCGTTGCAGGATACCTACCCAATCTGCCTGAAACCATTATAGCCATGATTGCAACAGCCAGTATCGGCGCCATCTGGTCATCCTGCTCACCTGATTTTGGCACCCAAAGCGTGTGTGATCGATTCGCACAAATTACCCCAAAGATACTCATCACAGTTGATGGATACACATATGCTGGAAAACGTCATGAACTACTCGATAAAATTCCAACCATCAAAAACTATATCTCCAGCATTACTGCCGTCGTCATTATCCCCTATCTTAATACGGCACCAATACCGGATGAATTCACATGCTATAAAACCATTCTAAAAACGTATCCGCCAAAGCCACTTGTGTTTGAACGATTCCCTTTTAATCATCCACTATTAATTTTGTTTTCATCAGGCACAACAGGAATACCAAAGTGCATCATTCATGGTGCAGGCGGCACGCTGATTCAGCATATGAAAGAACATCAATTACAGTGCAATGTCAAACCATACGACAAAGTTTTCTACTACACCACGTGCGGTTGGATGATGTGGAATTGGCTAGTGAGCGCCTTGGCATCGAATGCAAGTTTGGTGCTATTCGAAGGCTCGCCTATGCATCCAACGCCAGGTGTATTGATGGATATGGCACAAGATGTTGGCGTAACACTTTTTGGCACATCGGCAAAATATTTAAATTCATTAAGCAAGATGAATTTTACAACCACTCATGAACTCCCCAAGCTTCGCACGATCACATCAACTGGATCACCCCTTTCACCTGAAACGTTTGACTATGTTTATAGCGACATCAAATCAGACGTACACCTAGCCTCTATCGCTGGAGGAACAGATATTGTTTCATGTTTCTTAATTGGTAATGTGATGCAACCCGTTTATCGCGGTGAACTACAAGGCGCCGGCCTTGGCCATAAGATCGAAGTCTTTGATGATAATGGTGTAGTTGTTCCAAACAAAACGCAAGGAGAACTTGTCTGCACAGTCCCCTTCCCCAGCCAACCCATTGGTTTTTGGAACGACACAAACAACCAAAAATACCACAATTCATATTTCTCACGTTTTAACAATGTCTGGCATCATGGTGACCGAATTCAACATACAATGCATGGCGGCTACATCATTCACGGACGATCTGATACGGTACTGAACCCAGGTGGTGTGCGTATTGGGACAGCTGAAATTTATCGCCAAGTTGAACAAATTGCCGAAGTAATTGAATCACTTGCCGTAGGGCAAGAATGGCAAGATGATATTCGAATTATTTTATTTGTAATGTTAAAGCCAGGGGTTGTACTAGATGACAATCTAATTGGACGCGTTAAAACCCAAATTCGAAATGAAACAACCCCGCGCCATGTGCCCGCAAAGATCATTCAAGTCGCTGATTTGCCGCGCACAAAAAACGGAAAACTTGCTGAAATAGCTGTTCGTAATGTCATTCATGGAATTGAAAATACAAACCTTGCGGCACTTGCTAACCCTGAAAGTTTGGAAGCGTTTCGGGGGCTGGCAGAGCTAAACATATAGCAAGATAAATTCACTCGTCCTCAGTACTTCTTTAAGCGTTTTTAAAGCGTACTGATCACCGCAGATTCATATCTTATTCTGCTAGCCTGCTCATACAGAGCAAATCTCAGAAATGTTGGTTTGGAAATTTAAATATTGGCAAGCAAAAATAAGAATATAATTAGACCATTACACATAAATAATTGACATTTGATGAGAATATATTGTATACAGTGTATTCACACACATTTAATCTGCGTAAGACCAGAAAAGAGCATAGAATATTTTGGTGAAAAATACGGTGCACAATTCAAATACATCAAATTTATTTCTATGTTTGTTTTATAAAGATATTGATATAAGGATTTTTTAAATGTTAAAAACAATTTTACTAAGCACTGTTTCATTCATAAGCATTTGTTCGGCAGCAGAGGATTCATTGAGACATGATCCATTGGACAGTAATCCACAACTCACAATAGACACTAGTGTTGGTGCCGTGGCCTGCGCTGAAGACGCGTCAGTAGCGGTACCTGAAATGGGATATGACCCACATAGCAGCGCGACCAGACCCCAATCAAAAACACACTATATAGAGATGAGGACCCAACTTCCTGATTTTGAAGAAGGTGAAGTATATGATGGCATCGGTCAACCCTACTTAAATGAAGACGGCGTATACGAAGTATATTTGCGTCACCCCTTTACATTCCTACCACAGGTACCTGTTCAGGCTATACTAACAGAGGCACAATTAGCGCAGATTGAATACGGTATTATGCCAGAAGAATACATAAGGGGCCGTATTAATAGAAGAATGCAAATACCTTACATCTTGTTTAATATTTGTGCTGATTGGCGGGCCTTATTAGAACATGACGTATACCGAGCCTTAACACGAAGAACAACTAATCAAGACAGAATGCAATGCTTTAATCGTGTGAGCTATGCGTATTATGCGATCGCAAAAAATGCATATCACACTGACACAAAAACAAAAAATATTATCTCCTTACTCGCCAGCCTAGTCCTTTGGGAGAAACCTGTTGATGCTGAGGCAGACGATATTAAACCTGGATTCATATTATCCGCAATTTTAGAGCGTTCACCAGAATATTTAAGCAATCTCATGGATGCTTTGAACTATCACACCACTGATATTGATTCGTCAACAGAAGAACGACTTTACGGAGCCTTTATGGAGCATAAGGCACGTATAAAACATTTAACATACGCACGCATGCCTCGCAGTGCTGTGCCCACGCTTGCAGAACTAACAAGCGCACAATCTGCACTAGATGAAATTTACCAAATATATAAAGACTCCTATCTATACAGAGAATCTCAATCTGCCTTATTGGAAATGATGAATCTTATTCGACGTGATGGCTATTCGCCAAGCAAAAACAAAGATGCTGAAAAAGACACAAGAGTACTGGGAAGATTAACGAAAAAATACGTTGAATTAAAATCAAAAACTGGAACTGGCGTCCCGCTTTCAACAAAACACGCACCAACGCTCGTGGGCGCAATGGCGACACCGCAGAAAGGTGCGAAAAGGACTGTACATAAACTTCATGATGAAATCGAAAGTAAATCCGTCAACACTTATGATCGTGAAATACCAACAGAACCACGAAAAAGGCAGAATAAAACATACAATGCAATCCCCCTAGATGATCAAAGAAGGCTTGCAAAGATGTTTGACGAAGAAGCTATGAAGCACGCAACATTCCGATACACAATTATGTCACAACAAAGTGGATACACGGAAACCAGTGGCATAGGTTACTCACCAGATGCTCTTAAAAATTTTTATACGTCAACCTATGTTTACGCGCAAAGACTAGGTGAAGCTACAGACGTCACACGCTTACGTGGCATGGAAGACATCACGGAAGAAGAAAGAAGAGACATTAAAGGGTGGATTAGAAGGCAACCAGCGGACCTGACACGACTAGACGCCGCAAAAGAATTTGGTTTGAAAAAATCCGCGATAGATAAGCTGTTCGCCGAACTTGACACAACCGATACGGGTATCGTTCAAAAAACACCCCAACAAATCAAATTTATAAAAGATGAAATTATGAGGTATAAAAAAGAATACCCAGAAATGATGCATAAAGATATTGCGGATGCCATTTCAAGGACCTCTATTTTAAAAGAAGCTGGCTTTTCAATCAACAGTTTATACGTTGATAAAATATGGAATCGTTATAAAGATGCTGAATCAACGCGAAAACCAACCAAAAATGAACGCAAAGAGGTGAAGCTGTTCATTCAAGGTAAGTTACAAAAAGGAGATACAGTGACCCCAAAATTAATACAAGAACAATATCCATTTTTTGCAATATATACTTGCGAATCCATTATACAACAAGTTAAGACAAATCCCTATCCACATCGCACGATGACAAAAGATATATTTGATAGTATCAAGAGTATGCGGGAAAATGGTGACAATCCATCCACGATTTCGAATACACTTAAAATCAATGCAAGGCAAGTTCAATCTGTCTTGCGTCGCCTCAGTGAAGGAAAAGTCTTTCACCCAAGAATTTTACCCGCAACAAAACAATCAATTTTAGCGCGTATTCAGGAACTACAATCACAAAAGAAGAATTATGATGAAATGGCCCGTTTAATTTCAGAGGAGTTTGCAGAAAATTTGCCCGATGATGGCTTTTCAATAGGTAGAGTGCATACATACATAAAAGAAATAAATGAAGCAACAGGCAATAAAAGGCGACACAGAGCTGAAGCTGTCTACGAGAGCGAAGAAGAAGATACAGATATGTTGGCTAATGGTGTTGCAAGCTCGAGCGCGCATTCAAACATAGCGACTCGTACAGGAACGCGGTATACAAGTGCAGGCGCCGGCGCAGTCACCGAGTCAGCATCATCTATGTTGGATGATGACGGTATGTCAAGCGATCAAGATACTTCAGAAGACTCAGATAGTGGCAATGCATATTCTGACGATGAAGGGCTTTACGATACTGATTCCGATGATAACTCTGATCAGGGGGCTCGGAAAAGAATTCGTATCGGTTCTGCTGCATATTCTTCAAGTTCTTCTGCAAAAGACGCCGGCTCATCTAGCTAAAAAATGTGATATATAGTCACTCAAGTTTAAATTGATCGTGCTTATTAAGTCTTCTTGTGCTAATTTTCTCAGTTTCCCTATGGTTTAACCATAGGGTCTATAAGAAACACTTATGCCCTCCGATCAAATCGGAGGGCACTAGGTGGATAGATATTCATAATCAAATTAAGCTTGAACGGCTATACTGAACAGCTCTGGGCGGCCATTCTCTCTGAGCTCCACATGACCGGTAAACACAAGAATCAAACGATCGTGCACACTTCATCAAACGGCAAACGCGGCAAACGCTCGTAGACTTTTGCCTCGTCTCCATAGCCTAAATTACATATGAAGTTTGAACGATATTTTGTACCAGCCAAAAAAATTTCATCAACCATCTGTGCATTAAAACCAGACATTGGACCGCAATCCAATCCTTTTGCACGTGCAGCTAACATGAAATATGCCGCCTGCAAAGTACCATTTCGAAAGGCGTGCGTAAACGTATCATTTTCGTTTTGAGTAAACCAAGGCTTTGCATCAACATGCGGAAATGTCACAGCAAGTTTATTGTAGAATTCCATGTCATACGCAAAAATCGCCGTTACAGGTGCAGCCATGGTTTTTTCAAGATTACCCTCAAAAAGACATGGGCGTAGTTTTTCTTTTGCTTCCATAGACTTTACAAAGACGATGCGGATCGGCTGGCAATTTGCACTTGTCGGCGCGATCTTGCATAGATCGTATATTTCCGACAATAACGTGTCAGGCACGTCTTTATTTAGCCAATGTGAATGTGTTTTTGCTTTTGTGAAAATTTGTTCAAGTGCGGTGCTATCTAGTGAATGAGACATAAAAACTCCGAAGTATACCCACCATGCCATACGCGTGCTTGACACGAGTATCTCTACTTTATCTAAGGCAAACGGCTTATTGTTCGATTTGTATTTACAACGTTAACTATATGCCTTTAAAACATTAAAGATCCTCGGGTCGAGCCCAAGGATGACATGAGGAATGGTAAATTAATCTTACTTCGAGTGTATACCCGCACCAGGGCCAAAAGCTACACGTATTTTTTTATTCGAAACGGGTAAATTTGCTGTCAATTGTGATTTATCACGACCACCCCAAATTGCCATAACACGCTTTGTGTA
Source organism: uncultured Alphaproteobacteria bacterium (assembly GCA_903861255.1). Classification (GTDB taxonomy): domain Bacteria; phylum Pseudomonadota; class Alphaproteobacteria; order Paracaedibacterales; family CAIOTO01; genus CAIOTO01. Next base: position 6,162 of record CAIOTO010000165.1, read on the forward strand.
CGACACACGGCGACTTGATGCATTGTAATATTTAACTGCATCGAACCATGTCCCATGTTTTTTATACAAAGATGTCAAAAGCTCAGCAGCAAAACGAATATTGTGGTATGGATTCAAGGCACGTTCTATACTTTTAAGTTTAGTTTTATGACTCTTAAAGCACAGTTGCATTGCACCTAAATAAAGGTTGCCGCCCTTTTGCGCTTGCGCAGATACATATTTAACGGCATCAGCGTGTGATTTAAAATAACGCGCACGTCCATGTGAGTGCACGGCATATGGCTTTTGTCCAGACTCAACCATCGCAACGGCAGCAAGTAAATTTTTTGGAATATTATATTCATCTTCAACCTGACTGATAAGCTCAGCAAAATCGACTGAATGCAACAGCGCGTTACTCTCATTATGCGTTTTTCTAATTTTGGGTATCAAACTTGCTTTAACTGGAAAAGTAAGTGCAGAAAAACCAAGCAATATAACTACTATTATACGTTTAATCATTGATCTGTTGTACCTCTATCACTTCAGGAACATAAAACTTCAGCATATTTTCAATGCCTGATTTTAGCGTTACTGTTGAACTAGGACACCCCGAGCAAGCGCCTTTCATTTTTAAATACACGATACCGTCAACAAAAGAATGAAGAACAATATCGCCGCCATCGTTAGCAACTGCAGGACGAACGCGCGTATCTATAATTTCTTGTATTTGCTTAAATACTGGATCGGTTGATCCTTCTTTTACATCTAATTCTTCTTCGTGCCCCATTATAATAGGCAATTCGTTAACAAAGTGTTCCATGATAATACCCAGAACATGAGGTTTTACTACAAACCAATCTTTTTCTTGATCTTTTGTGATTGTAATAAAGTCGGCACCAAAGAAAACGCCTTCTACGCCATTAGCGCCCAGCAATCTTTTAGCAAAAGGTGAATTTTCACAAGTGTCATTTGTGTCAAAAGAAATTGGATCATTATCACCCATCACAGTTCTGCCTGGTATAAACTTCAAGCTTTCTGGATTCGGAGTCTCTTGCGTTTGAATGAACATTTAACGGATATACACTCTCTTTTAGATGTTTCTCTCGATGTGGCCAACGTTAATCACATTTAGATCCTTTGTCAATCCTAAATTTACAAACACGTGGATATATACGTTTAAGTAAAGGTCAATAGAATTCAACTAATTAGATAAAATTGATTTTAATCGAGAAAAAGATTCCTCGCCCCCCGTAATATCGTTACTCCGTTGCCCTAAAAAGGCTGATATGTGTGGAAAAAGTTCAATGGCACGATCAACTTCTGCATTCGATCCAGGACGATATGCACCCAAACGAATCATATCTGCCATGTCTTCATAGGTTGAAATAAATCTTCGTGCACTCTGTACCGTCTCTTGTTCTTCATCAGAATGGCAAGCTGGCACCGCACGTGAAACGCTCCGCAAGATATTAATCGCTGGAAACCGCCCGCGCTCCGCAATTGCACGATCAAGCACAATATGCCCATCAAGTGTTGCTCGTACGGCGTCTGCAATTGGCTCGTTCATATCATCACCATCCACAAGAACAGTGAAAAAAGCCGTAATATACCCCGTTTTTTTCTCTTTACCATTCTTTGAATGCGTCACTAAATCGTTTCCATAATCAATACCAGGCCCTGCTCGCTCTAACAATCGTGGCAATTCAGCAAATGTACTTGGCGGATAACCTTTTGTTGTCGGCGGCTCTCCAGCGGAAAGACCAATCTCACGCTGTGCCATCGCAAAACGCGTCACACTATCCATCAAACACAAAACAGACAATCCTTGATCGCGAAAATATTCAGCAATAGCTAATGTTAAATGCGTTGATTGACGGCGCATCAATGGTGATTCGTCTGAGGTTGCAACGACGAGAACACTTCGCTTTAGACCTTCTGGCCCCAATGTTTCTTCGATAAAATCCTTAACTTCGCGGCCACGCTCACCAATTAATCCGATCACACAGACATCACATTCTGTATGCCGCGCAAACATGGATAAAAGCATCGATTTCCCAACACCTGATCCTGCGAAAATGCCTAAACGTTGACCTTTGCAGCATGTCAAAAACGTATTGACTGCACGAATCCCCACATCAATACGGTCAACAACACGTGCACGCTGACTGGCTGGAATAGGCGTTGCTTGCAATGGATATTCTTCAAATCCTGATTCAAGGTCGCCTTCGCCATCGATCGGTTCAGCCAATGCATTTAGCACACGTCCGCACCATTTTAGTGAAGGCTTAATAGTTGCAATACCATGTTCAAACACAACACGACTGCCTGGGCTAATACCAATGACGGATCCGAATGGCATAATCAAAACATGGTCATTTTCAAAGCCAACGACTTCACCTTTAATAGCGGCATTCACCACATGTGCATGCGTGTCTTCCTCATCAAAATTGGGATGAATAATACAACGCGAACCAATGCTCACAATTTTATTTTTAATTTCAACTGTTAATATAAGCCCTTGAATAGCAGACACTGTTCCGTAAATTTCAACGGTTGACAGGGCGGAGATTTGCTGGTTCAAAGAATTAAGCATAACACCTACTTTGCATGTGATTTAGGGAGAGTTAGCCTGGTTTTAGCATCAGGGAGAGCAACATCAAACGCACCATTTTCAGTCGACAGCGCTTTTTGAATTGCCAAAACATCATGTGATGCCGCCTGCGTTTCAGCTTTGATTTTATCGTATAGTTCGCGGCGCAAGACTTTTTCAGTCTCGGGGAATTGAAATCCCAACTTGACGCTTTTTCCTTGAATTTCAATAAGTGTTACTTCGATCACGTCATTTATGATGATCGCTTCGCCAACTTTGCGTGTTAAATAAAGCATTTGCGCCTCCTGCACATCGAAACGCGACTGCGTTCGGTCATTATTCGACAACTTTATTCTAGGCAATTTTAGGTAAATTTAGCAAGAAGTATCTGGGTAATGATATGTGCTTTTGAGATACGAAGGGAAATTTAAACAAAAAAAATGAAGAAACGCTTTTGAGCATCTCTTCATTTGCATATTACCTACAAAAATAAGAATAATTATTCGTGCTGGCTATACTCGCCTATTTTTTGTGTAAGAAGAACAGGAGTAAAATGCATTGTATCAATGCTCCCTTTAAAGTTCCAGCCATCACGTTCAGCTATTGATGCTGAAATTGCATAAACATTTTTATCAGTTATCATTTCTTTAAGAATAAGATCTGCATCAAAAATAGCACCAAAATTCGTTGCACGTTCAAATGTCACGCCATCGGCAACATTAAATCGAGCCCATTTTTTCTTGCCTTTCTTTCGATCAAATATCATATCGTCTCTTGTATGAAAGCCATCAGCAGTTCTATTATTTATGGCAGTCTTCAACCCATCAACCATCTCAGCACGCTGTAACCTTAATAAGTCTTGCTTAATAAGTTCAAGCGCTTCAGCCCACTGATCCGGCACACTCAATGCCTCACCTAACAAATCACCAAATGTAGTTAGCATACTAAAAAGATTAAACCGTGAGTCATCTAAAATAGAAAACAATCCCAAATCTGTTAACAAGCTTTTCAATCCGCCCACGTAATTTGTTGGCTCAAGACTAACTAAACGTGCAGCATACCCGCCAAACAATTCCTTCAATTGTTCTGCCATTTTATCATGACGTTCAATCGCAGAAGAAATTTGACCGTAAACAGCTGCTTTGATCGCTTGTGAAATATCACCACGAATAAATTCAGCTATTTGGGCATTATATTCTCCGGCTTTATCTCTAACATGATGTATTGTCTCAGGCTGCAAAACTGTTTTATAAATTAATTTTTGCGCCTCTACAGATTTCAGTTTCTCGAGCATCTCTTGAGTAACTTCTAATCCATACGCTCCAATAGCAGAAGGTTTCATAAAATTAGATGTCCGCTGAACACTATTCGTAGCAATAAAAGTCAACAAATTATTAACGTACTGATCACTCAAGTTGCTATCAGATCCAGAATCCTCAAGCATCCTTCCAAGAAACTCTTGCATATCAATAATATCGCTCTGAGTAACAGCTAAATAAGAACAAAACGGTAAATTTTCTTCGGGAAAAACAGCAACCACATATTTTAGCAAAGCACCAAAATTCGTTGCTCTTCCGGCCATATCTTCACTTTTTGCAACAACAACAATTTTAGCATTTGGTAAGGAATCAAATAATTGCTTACGTAATATTGCATTCAATGTGTCTTTTTCCCAACCATTTGAATCACGAAGACCTGGAAGATCCCAATAACATGTATTATCACATTCACTGTAATAACAAGATATCTGCTTTGTTCCTGATCCCACACCATGATGAACACCAGAGGCAGCCAAAATAATCCGTCCTTTAACTTTTTCTGCTAGAACTTCTCTACCCGTTAAAAGATTAGCCAATGTAGTTTTACCAGCACCTGTATCACCAAAAAAAACAACATGACTTGCGTCTGGGTACATACTTATCTTCTCAGCTAGCTCAGTTCTCTCGCTATCTAAAATCGACTCAAAATCTCCAGTTTTTTTACTCATGTCCTCTGCACACACAACTTTTGCTATAGGTATCCCTTCGCAAAGCTCTCCTTTTGTAAACTCCATCGCACAAACGGAACTAACCGCACACACAAGCACCAAAAGCCATCGCTTTAAAACATTAAATACCCTCATAAATATATCCTTACTATTACATTAAAGTTATTTAGACTTAATTTTTACATAAATAAAAACCGCGCCATATTTCTCTGGCACAGTACATCAAGCGTTTCACTGAATCAAGATGAAAAAAACCGCTGCCATCATGGCCTTGGGACTAGTCCTACACATATATGCATGCTATCATTTTTTTAAAGTTCATTTTTGATCAGCGCCAATGGGTAAATTACTTTTATTTTATATTTTCGCAACTTGCCTTATAAGTTCTGCATGTGTTGTGATTTTTGCCAGAAATACGGTATACAATGCACTTGCGCTTATTGTCGCTTTTTTCAATGCGGCTGCGTTGATGCTTATCGGAGGCGCCGAATTCCTTAGCTTTGTTCTCATGATTGTATATGTTGGCGCGGTTGCAGTGCTGTTCTTGTTTGTCGTAATGATGCTCAATCTTAAGGAAAATAATATCAAAACCACGTTTGGTCCTTATCTATATAGTGCAATTGCCGTTGGGTTATTGCTGTTTGTTGAAATAGGTCTTATCACCTATTTCTTTGAGGTGCACCCACATGCCGCCGACTTGCTCGTATCACCACGTCCAAGCCGCATACAAAATACAATGGCACTTGGGCAGATTCTGTACACACATTATGCATACATCTTCCAAGTTGGCGGGCTTATTCTATTCGTCGCTATGATTGGCGCCATCGTTCTTACTGAAGGGATGAGGCGCTCAACTCCACACAAAAAGCAAGATGTATCAAAACAAAACCAACGCACTAAGGAAAACTCACTGGTCCTTACAAGTCCTGGCATTAGCATGGGCGTAACAACCGACCTTATCACAAAGCATCAAACCCAAAAGGGTGACTTATGAGAAGTATTGGTATTAATTTTTACCTCGTCGTATCAGGTATATTATTTGCAATTGGTATCCTAGGTGTTATTTTAAATCGCCGAAATTTAATTGCACTTTTTATGGCGATTGAACTTATTTTGCTTGCTGTGAATATCAATTTTGTCACTTTTTCCTTATACCACAAAGACATGGTGGGGCAAGTTTTCTCGCTTTTCATTTTAACCGTCGCTGCTGCAGAAGCCGCCATTGGGCTTGCCATTTTAGTGAGTTACTTTAGACAGCGCAGTACAATCAACACGAATGATTTAC
>CAIOTO010000166.1 GCA_903861255.1 uncultured Alphaproteobacteria bacterium
AATAGCCGCATTGACGAGCTCTTGCCAGCTAACTGGAAAAAATTATACGGCCCTACTGCCCACGATGAAGCCAGGGATGAAGACGACCTGGCACTGGCGGCGTGACACGGTGAAGTAGGTACTTGGCCATACGCTTACGTTTGAAAATAAAAACCAATCATTGCAAAATAATTTCATGCCATAGCCAATATATGTGAGTAGGTGTTGGCGGTCTTTGAAGTAAACGGTTTTCTCTGAAAATTCATAAAAAGGGGGAAGTCCAGGCAATCTATCAGCATATTTATCCAAAACAAGAACTGCAATATCAAACGTCTTTTTTTCAATATAATTTGGATGTATGATAAATTCAGAAACATGATAAAGACGTGTTTTTTCGCCATTTATTTCAAAACAAACAGCAAGTTCGGTATTACGATGAATCGCGTGCGCAGCCGTTAAGCAAAGACCATTTCCGATATAAACAGCAGATGCATTCGAATAGAATGACGATTCGTCATTTTTATTTAAAAGATCATAGCATTTTTTCGTAAGATCGTAGGAGCGGTAGACCATCCCAACATTATCATAATGTGCATTTGAATAAGCGAGCTTAATACGTGATTCATCCCCAGGGGACTCTTCCATATGATCTATTGGAGAAAGAGGAGCGTAACTTGCAGCTAGAGAGACTCTATTGAGGCAGATAATTAGAAAAATAAAAAAGAAGCGCACAAAATTCAATTGATCATGTCAGTTTGTATCTATATGTACATTGTTTAATAGATAGGTTTTTGTGTCAATTCTTTAGTTATGGGTGGAAAATTTGCATAATAATTGAATCGTTCAAAATCCCCACTCTAATTATTATGCAAATGACTTAAAGTGTTAATAGCGCCTAAGCTTTGTGCGTCACTAGAAAAGCTGTGAGAGACGCAGCAACCAGAACGGCATATTTTTTCACCGAAGACAAAGAATCCAAATAACGTATAGATTGAAGAATATCCTCACGTCCATAATTAATAACATTCATGGGTATGTGATTTCCATTCACTATAATTTCAGCCTGTAAATCTTCATGATTTTGATCAGGGAAAACTTCTTCGTGAACATCTGCCCTATTATGTTGAATTGGCATTAGTTCTTGCTGTAATGGTATTTGGTGTTGAAGCTGGATAATATTTTGAGATCCTTCCTCCATAGCAACAAGATCTATGTACCCGAAGCACAGCAATCACTTATTAACGAGCTTGCGAGAACGGAGCCACACGTCATAATAATTTTCGTATATTTAAACACAATACGTCGTATTATATCCAATTTATAGCGTTTTTTATGAAAATTGTCAAAAACTAAAATAGCCCATAGATTTTTCACATGCTTATGTAGGAATGATATGAACGTCTAGTTACTTTTACTCTTTTCATCTTAGATTACTTAGACATATGGGCCCATATCCAGCCGCATAAACTTATGTGATGGGAGTAGAGATGTCTTGGTGGATCAATGGTTAAGCGCTTGGCTATTTCTTCAGCGAATTTGATTTGCCGCTCTGTTGCTTTCCTGCCAAATCTTTCTTGATCAACAAGTTCTTGTTTGTTTGGATTAAGCATCTTTGACATAAACTTGAAAAATGGTTCTTCTTCTTTTGTCACCCATAATCTGAGTTGGACAAGGCCTTTATCAACTTGTCGTTTTAGGTATTCCTTCATTCTTTCAGTCATATTGTATCCGATCAAATAGCGACGCGGGCAAACAGCGCTGCGATAAAGTGTAACACACTTTTCATAGCGCATAAGTGCGCACTTGTCACATATGACGACGTGACATCGGATTCGGCTATCGCCTCATGCTTTTTTGTTTTATTCCCGTTTTAGCCCATTATTAGGGGTCTGCTAAATGATAATAATCTTTATAGGGTTATTTTTATCGTGTGTACATTCTTCATTCAAGTTTGTCTATCTGGGGTATACCCTAAATAGACAAAAAAATTTGGTTCAAAATACGTATAAATAGAGCTCAAAAAAGTATTTATTGACAATTATGATTTTAATTCTTAATATCTATATATGCATTTACAATGAAATTTAGCGACATGAGCGACTTACAACAAGATCTTGTTATTTTTAAAAATGAAACAGGTGATATTTCAATTCAAGTCAGACTTAACCAAGATACAGTTTGGCTTACCCTTGCGCAAATTGCAGAGTTGTTTGCCGTTCAAAAACCAGCTAATCATAAACACTTACAGAATATATACAAAACAAATGAGTTGTCACGAGATTCAACTGTTTCCAATTTGGAAATAGTTCAAGCAGAGGGAAAACGCAATGTTAAGAGAAATTTGGAGTTATATAATCTTGATACAATTATTGCCATTGGCTATCGGGTTAACTCTATGCGCGCAACTCAGTTTCGTCAGTGGGCATCAAGTGTTCTTAAAGAACATTTGATAAAAGGATATTCATTTCATCAACAACGCCTGTATGAAAAAGGAATGGACGAGCTGCAAACGGCGATGGATTTGCTTTCTCAAACCTTGCAAAAAAACGCGTTGGTAAATGATGTTGGACAAAATGTCCTTGAGATTATTAATAATTATGCAAAAACATGGAATGTATTGCTTGCGTATGATGAAGATCGTCTTTCTTTACCAGAGGCCCTTACGGAATCAACCCAAATTATAGAATATGAAACAATCCTTCCAGCAATTAAGGCTCTTAAAGAGAATCTTATTGAAAAAGGGGAGGCGACACCTTTATTTGGACAGGCAAAAGACGAGCAGCTACAGGCGATTTTGGGAAATATTTACCAAACATTTGGCGATGTATTTTTATATCCGTCACATATCGAGCGGGCAGCACATCTTCTTTATTTTGTGATCAAAGATCATCCTTTCGTGGATGGAAATAAAAGGATAGGGAGCTTTCTGTTTATTATTTATCTGCGGCAAGACCCAACGTTTGCCAGAATCAACGATTCAACACTGGTAGCATTAGCGTTGCTTGTGGCGGAAGTGATCCGAAAGATAAAGATCTTATGGTAAAGCTTATTATCAATTTAATCGCAAAGGGGTAGGGGGATATGTCTGGGAAAATTATCGGCTATATTCGCGTAAGCACGTTTGAACAAAATGTGGAGCGTCAACTTGAGGGCATTCAACTTGATCGAACGTTTACCGATAAAGCATCAGGAAAAGATGCGAACAGACCCGAGCTTGCTGCGCTGCTAGATTATGTGCGTGACGGAGATATGGTAAAAGTGCACAGCATGGATCGGCTTGCGCGTAACCTTGTTGATTTAAGGAAAATTGTAAGCACCATTACACAAAAAGGCGCAAAAATTGAGTTTTTAAAGGAGAGTTTGGTTTTTACAGGGGAAGATTCAGCTATGGCGACATTGCTTTTGTCGGTTATGGGGGCGTTCGCTGAGTTTGAACGATCACTGATTCGTGAACGTCAACGAGAGGGGGTCGCGATTGCAAAGGCAAAAGGACTTTATCGTGGTCGAAAGCCAAAATTAAATGCTGCACAAATTGCAGAGGCTAAAGCGAAAGTTGCATCTGGCGTGCCAAAAGCACGCGTTGCTCGCGAGATGGGGGTTAGTCGGATGACGTTGTATGGGGCATTGGGCTAAATTTAATATTTTAAATAGAGTTGAAATTGGAAAAGAAAAGCAGCTATGATCGAAAAATTAAAGATTAGACATGGGGAACTAATATAATGAATGTAAATCAAATAAATAAATTTTCAATTATCTGTTTTATTTCATTAATTGTTTTATTCGCGCTTGTTAATGCGTGGCTTGGATTTCCCTTTTGGAAGACAATAGAGGGTAGCTATTCTGCATTAGGAGGACATATTCCCTATTCTGATGCCAATAGCTATTATAATAGTACATTCTTAAATACTCTGAACAACATTATCGATCCATTCAATACGCGGCGACCAATCCATTCTCTTTACCTCTCTTTTTTACAAAGAATTTCTAATTTTAATTTTCCACTTACAATTTTATTACAGTCGTTCTTACTTACAGCTGCCTGCTCCCTCTTTGCTTTTGGTGTAGCTAAAAAGCGCGGATTAAACGCAGCTTTGATTTCCGTACTTCCCATTATTTTATTAGCCATGGTTTTTCTACCCACAACAATGTCAGAAAATAGCGGGCTTATACTTGGCGTTCTTGCAGCCAGTGTGATTTACTATGCATGGCATGAAGAACATATCTGGTTTTATCGTATAGGACTTTGCATGTTTTCTGTCGCTTTATCTGCACGGTCTGGCTGTTATTTTGTGCTGATTTCTTTGCTTTTATTAACATTCTTTTATCCTTTTAAAGGGTGTAATTATAAAAATACTTTATGGAATATGGTTTTTATCGCGCTTGGATTGTCATTTGTAGCTGCCTTATCAAAACTTTTCGGCAGCCCAGCTGGTGGTTACCAGGCAAATTTTTCATATACGCTTTATGGTCTCGTAACAGGCGGAACGCGTTGGAATTTTGTACTTCTTGATCCACGAGTAGCCCATTTGTTGAGTGACAATGAAGTAGAAAGCGCCCATATTATTTACGAACACTGCTGGCTTAGATTCAAAGAAAATCCTTTTTTATTGATTTTAGGGTTAATAAAAAGTGCTGGTGGATTTGTTCGATTTCTCATGATTGGTCTGTGGAGAGAATCTTGGGAGACCATTAACTATATTTATTCACTAACTCATTTTATCGTGATATCAACTATAAGCTGGAGGTTCTACAGAAACAGACATTTATATATGCGTGATTTCATATTTATTGCATTTGTTTTTACAGGAATCCTCTTGTCGTCTGCATTCATTTGGGCAGATGCTGGATATCGTGTTTTCTGCACAGTACCAGCTTTCTACGGCCTGTTTTTTGCCTTGGGAATTTTTCCCAAATCATATTTAGCTAACCAGTCACAAAATATAAATAATCAGCTCTATTGCCTTGGTAGTATATTTTTATTTTTATGCATTACAATAGTGTCTGTTATTTCATTCTTAAAACCGCTACAACTTATTCCGCCTCAGGAATGGGCCACTTCTTCAAATGAAGAAGGTGTATATATTGTCTGCAATCTAAAAAATCAACCAAGCTTTATAGTTGTAGAACATCCAAAGATTATCTCAATGCCAGCACAGATGACAAAAGAAACATTTTTACACTCCATTGAACAAAATAAAGAGTCCATAAAACCTTTGCTTACCAAAATTGTATCTGAAATGAAACAATTTTATATTGTATCAACCTATGATTTTATACGTAAAAAAACATATATGTTTATATTAGAAAATGAACCATTGGCATCTAATGCGCAGTGGTTTAAATTAAAGGCAGCCAAAAATGCTGATGGATTGCTCATTGCACGAATTGAAGAATCAAAATAGTATGCTAATCTTAGAAAAAAAAGAAAACACAAGAGTTAGTATGCAAAAAGGTGATCATACAGGTCTCAAATATTTAATTGTAATTTTTTTAATTATATCAATATTCATTCTTTTTGCGCTTGTTAATGCGTGGCTTGGATTTC
>CAIOTO010000167.1 GCA_903861255.1 uncultured Alphaproteobacteria bacterium
GCTATAGCTTGCTTAAATAGAAGATTATTGCCCGTTCGATTGCTTACGAAAAATTTTGTTAGATAACATCTAATAAAAACATAATGTATGGTGCTGATTAGAAAGTATGAATCGTGAATATAAGAGCATTTTTGTATAAAAATACAATTATCACATGCATTGTTCTAGCGAGCTACTTGTTGATGAGTATTGGTCAATCTTGTGCGATGGAGGCCGTGGAGCGAGGAGGTGTCAGCAAGAACATGGGATTAAAAATACAAAATCCAAGTGATATAAGCTCAGTGAAAAAAAATGGAGGATATCAGGAAGAGACCTACAGTCCCGATAGTGTGGATCAAATTTATTGCGATAATAGTGAAAATTCGAGGAAAACATTGCCACCACCTATGCAGGCGGTGATATCTACAGCAGCTCCAAATACAATGTCTTCAAGCATGCTTAGTGCAACACACACTGAGACTGTATGTAATTTTTCTATTACAATACCAACGATAGTAAAAGGGACTGATATTGAAAATAGTGATGCTGACAATAATAGAATAGATGGATCAAAGGAGTCGGATTTATTTTCTGGGACCTTTATTCCTGGTATGGGTAAAATACCTACCAACACCTGTGATTTGGAAATGGCTGGAGTTGGAGGCCCAACAATCGGTCAATCGTCTTATCAACTTGTGTGTGATTCTGGCGATGATGATGGTGCTCGTTATGACGGTACTAAATCTGGTGTAGCTAAAGAAATAGACGAAACATCCCCCAAAGCAGAATTAAAAGCCCAAAATAAATCAACATATAAGGATATAATCCCTACTGTTAAATCATTTGTTTCATTTTTTGTTTCCCTAGTTGCCTCAACTGGCCTGGCATTTTTTGCGTGTAACTTGGGTGCCGAAGCGAATGACGTAATAGCATATACACTTTTTGCTGTGGCGCTTGTGTCAAATGCCATTTTGTACCATAAAACTATTATGGGATTAACAACGGATGACTTTAAAGTAAACTCCAATGAATCTGTATTGAAAATCCTTGAAACAGCAGTTCCAATTGCAGTTAAGTTCAGTATTGCGTTAGTTTCTTCGATTCCACTTGCTTTTGTGACTTACCTTGTGAATTTCGTCCAATGGATTCCCCTTGCTTATGCATCATGTAGTACGTCTCTTGCTTGCACAATCCCACTTTTTTATAAAGCACAAACAGCATTTGTTGATTATGTTGAGTATATATCAAACCTTGTAAATGAAAAGAATTCACAGAAAAAAATACGCGGATGGGATTTTCACAATGCAAAGGAAGAATTGTCTGCATTAAATAGGGATGAAATTAATGCGTTGCATAATGAATTTTTGAAACTTAAAGCTGCACATCCACACGATGATATATCGGATGATGGATTTAAAGAGTTTATATCACTCATGTTGCCAGAAAAGTTAGATACACCTAATCGATTTTGGCTTAAAGAAGGTGTAGGGTTAGCCTCTAGTGTGTTTTCCGCCGTTTTTGGGGGAATGTATTTGTTTCTTGTGAGCGACCCCATTTATGAAGCGTTTCTAAAAACGGCTAGTCATGCACGAGGTTCGGGATTTATATCACACGGCTATAAAAACACAGCTTTATCTGGAGCAATTTTAGTGACCATCGGACAAAATGCATTGCAAGCAAACACTGTCTATGGCATATCAAAAATCTATTGGATGAAACTGATGCGTTCTTATGAAAAACGAATGTTCGGTCAGCATGCCGAGCTTTCAGTCAAAAGAGATATAAGTCATTATCAGCAATATCAAGAGTATGCGATTGATTTTTCGAAAGCCATACTTGCTTCGGGGTCAGCGACCGCGCGTGCAGCACTTGCTTTGACGTATATAGATAATCCAGTTCTGCTTGCATGCGTTTTAACGGGAACAGATATTTCCTATTTTGCCACCTTTTATTGGGGCATGTCTTATATTGAGAACTGGACTGAAACAGGAACAAAACGCAGTGAACTTACAGCTTTTCTGAATGCTCAAAAGGCGAAGTATATTAGCTATAGTTAGTTTTTTTATACCTTTTTAAATACCCGTTTCACAAGCAATGCGAATGCGCCATTTCCCATTACATTGGCGGCTGTTCCAAATGGGTCTTGCAGCACATAAAGGGTCGTTAGAATGCTAATCATTTCAGGACTAAATCCTAAATATGTTTGCAGCACAGGCAGCACGACAAATACGCTTGCTCCGGGTATGCCTACACAGGAAAGTTTAGCCATTGAAAATGCAAAGGCAAACGGTGCAAAAATAGCAAAATCAGGCCATGGCATTCCAAAAATTGACAGTAAGGCCATTGCCATCATTAGAATCACCAAATCATCGCCTAGCATATGAATGTTGGCGGTAGATGGAATAACAAGGGCCGTAAAGTTTTTGTCTTGCGTGGTTTCTTCTGCGCAGCGCAACGTAACGGGCATGGCTGCAGCAGATGACATGGTGCTAAATTCTGTCAACCCGGCGGGTAGCATTGTTTTGATGTAGCCAATGGCTTTACGAATATTTCCACGTGCGGCCACAAGGTAGAGCGCGCCAATATACAAAACAACGAGTGACAAACTTAAAAAGAACACTTTTCCATATTGCTGAAACAAGTGCGTAAGTGCATCGTCATAGCTAAGCTTTAAACAAAAGCCAAACACGTAAATGGGCAAAAGTGGGATGAATATTTTACTTAGCAGCAGGCTCACTTTTTTGCTTAACCAAATAGATGCGTCCTTTAATGTTGTTCGGAGTGTGTTTGTTTCATTTAAGAAATTAAGGAAGATTCCGCAACCAATACCGATCAGCAACGCTTTTTCTGTGCCAATTAAATTAGGAAATCCAAATTTGAAGGTAACTTCTACAACTGATGCAAATTTTGTCGCAAAGTCCGGACTAAGCGATACGCCTGCAAACGGCAGCACGGTTTTACTAAAAAAATAAGACGTCGTCAGCGCAAGGCAGTTTGAAAAAGTCACACCAGAAAAAATGAGTAAAAGTAGTTTGAATGAGCCACGTTCTATATTCACAAGGGCGCTCAAAATAAAACTAAACACGATAAGCGGCAGCACAAATAGCAAAACTTCGATAAAGCACGAACTCACAGTATAGAAAAAACATACTGTAGCAAGGCTTAACCCTTTTGCAATCGTCATTGCCAATACAATACTAAGTGCAAGGCACACAAGTGGCTGTTTTAGTAATTTTACAAAAGACATAAAAATATATCGGTCGTTATAAATAGATGCCGCTTAGTATGCCTCACTTTTTTCGCAATAGACATAAAAAATACCATGTCTTGAAAAAATGCTCTGATATCCACCGTGAATCATTGCAACAATCACCGCTGCCTTATAGGATGGTTACAGGCAATCACACACACCTTAAGTCACATCATATGCTTTGGCAAATTCCGCTTCCTTCCTTCACGCCAGCTCAACCTGAAATATTTTTAGCAATCGCTATACTTGCGCTCACAATGATTGGTTTATTTTCTGGACGCCATGCATTTAATGCAACATATGGTGCATCCCTTGGGGCGATCGTCATCACACTTTTGTTGACATTGCAGATGACACCATCTCTGGGGCAAGCCGGGGCGGCTGGCATCACATTTAATGGATTATTTATAAGTGATACCTTTAGTGTTTATGCAAAAACATTTCTGCTCAGTGGTGTTGGGTTGATACTGCTCATGATAAGGTCATCACTTATTCAAACGGGGCTTGCACTTTTTGAATACCCCATTCTTATTCTAACAAGCACGCTTGGTATGATGCTGATGATTTCAGCGAATGATTTATTATCTGTATTTGTTGCGCTTGAACTGATGAGTCTTAGCCTATATATCTTGATCGCTCTTAAACGCCGAGATTTATGCGCGAGCGAAGCCAGCCTCAAATATTTCATTTTGGGTGCACTTGCCACAGGGATCTTTCTCTATGGTGCAAGTTGGGTTTATGGTTATGCCGGGACAACAAACTTTGAGGTGTTAGAGCGCTTTTTGTCCGCGCATAATGCAGAAAAATTTCCTTATTTACTAGTTGGTCTGACTCTTATCCTTGCGGGTATTGCGTTTAAAATTTCCGCTGCACCTTTTCATATGTGGGCGCCTGATGTTTATCAAGGAACACCAACACCTGTCTTGGCGTTTTTGGCGACCATGCCAAAATTTGCGGCTTTTGCACTCATCCTCCGACTCATAACAGGTCCATTTAGTACGTTGATGCATCATGGATCTAAGATTTTTATGTTTCTGGCAATTACGTCAATGTTCATTGGTGCTTTTGCGGCACTGACGCAGCAATCAATCCGCCGCTTTATCGCCTATAGTTCAATTGGACAGGTGGGATTCGCCTTAATTGGTCTTGTTTTAGCCAATGAACCTGGCTATCGCTCAACGCTTTTATTTATTGTCTTTTATCTCATCACAATGATTGGGTTCATGGGATGTCTCGTGCATTTATCCAGGCGTGGTCATGAGTTGAATACGTTGTCAGACCTAAATGGTCTAGGGCGCCATCATCCAATCGTTTCATTTTGTCTTGGCTTTTTCATTTTTTCACTTGCGGGTATCCCGCCAATGCCAGGATTCTTGCCAAAACTTTGGATGATACAAACGGTTGTTCAGCATGAATATTACATACTATCTGTCATCGCTGTGCTTTATAGCGTGATTGCCGCTGCTTATTATTTATTGCTGATCAAAGCAATTTTTATTGATACACCGGCTGATTCAAATTCAACAGTTTCCGTTCTTAAAACATCAGGTACAGAAAGTTTGATCGTAACATATGCCTTAATTGCTTTGTTGCTTGGGTTAATGTTTTATCCTAATCCTCTGTTAACATGGACATCCCATGTGGCGTCAGCATTGATGTTTTTTTAAGGCCATTGGTTTTACAAGAAACCGTTCTATTCATATTTTATAGCCATTCACCTGTAGAGTGAGTATAAAATCGCCGTCATCACGAGCCTCTTAAGAGGCGTGGTGATCCAGGAAAACAGCCACTGGATGGCCACACACCTCCGGGGCTCGCCATGATGGAAACATAATCAAATTAAATTACTCGTATTCGTTGATACCTTAGTCTCCTGCTAGGTGTTTTTTTATGCTTGACGCTTTTGTATAAAACAAGAGATAATTTTTATATAATTAGATTTTAAGAAATATAATATTATTATTTCAGGAGATAAAACAACAAAGATGTTAATTGGAAAAATTCAATGATTATCAATAATCC
>CAIOTO010000168.1 GCA_903861255.1 uncultured Alphaproteobacteria bacterium
GTGAAGACACTGTACAGTTCAGAACCTCGTACTGTATGTACTGTGCGTATTATACTATCATGGTAAGACACAAGTAAGTAGATCAGTACAGTAGATACGTAGTACTAGATACCTTACACCATACACAGTACTGTATATAAGTAAATTTAGTAAACTTAGTTGGAAAATATTCACTAACTTAGCACTAAAACTACCCCCGAATAAACGCTTTATTTAGGGTAAATAATGCGCACAATTAAGCTATGGACGACAGAAAACGCAATATAATTAAGGTGTTTGTAAAGCCTTATATAATAAAAATGGGCGTTTATCCTGTTGGCTCAGGCATAATAAATGTGTGTGTGTTATAGGTTAGGTGTTCCAGTAGTTTGTACCATGATTCATAGAGGTACCTGTTAAATAATACCTGTACTTCCTGCCAGAACGATTTCATCGTAACCATCTGTTTACGCCCGGTTTGATAGGCATCGTCGCAAAGATCTGCGATTTGTTGGGTAAAAAAAGCCAACAATGTTAAAATGTAAAAGTTAAAACAAAGATTTTTGGAACCATGACCGAAATTATGATCAATTTGATATCCCTGGTTTTTCAACGTATTAAAGCACTCATTCTCAATGCGCCATCTTGCTCTGGCACCACTCACTAGAAGCGCTATATTATCTAGGTTGATGGGTAAATCTGTAATCCACGTGCCAATAAACGTGGTTGTCGTTTCTTGCGTTTTTTTGTTCGTCGTGGTCATTCGACAACGCATTACGTTGACCAATAAGCTATTAGCATCAGAGGTTAATGGCTGCTGTTCAATCCATTCATAAGTGAGTTTACGTCCTTTTGCATCAATTTCACGGTGCTCTGAAAAAACAGCCTCTTTAAGGATTTTGGTCAGTGACTTATGGTCTCCTGGTTGCATCGCAAATAAAAAATGATCTCCCTGCGCCAATGTTTCTTGAATAAATGGCGTGTGTGCATACAGGCTGTCACCTGTTCGTATAAATGACATTCTCGGGTGCGATTTTTTGATTTTTAGCATTAATCGTTTCGCAGCGTTAATTTCACAATCCTGTTTTACCGTGCCATCTGTGTTGCATATCTGCTCTGGCATCAAGGGTATCACCTGCTTAATTCCAGGGTGAACAATGGCTGCCTGAACAACTTTATGAGAATAAGTGATAACCCCGGATCGAGAAGGAGTGTGCAGGCAACACTCACAAGAAATATCTTTTGATGAGAAGTACTCCGTTCCATCAAGGGGCAATAGATACATTCCCGATAGAAATTGATATTGTTTGAGCTGATTGTCACGCTGCAATCGCGTTACGTAGTTTTTAAATAATGGGGCAAATATCTGGCTGTCAACCTTATCAATGCCATCCCGCATGGCCGTGTTTTCTGGGGTATCTTTTACTTTAAACTGCGTTTGTAGATTATTGCGACCGAACCACCCAGACATACGGCGTTGAAAGTCCATAAGACTAGGGCACTGTAAAAACATACAGGCAAAACCAGACATGATGACGTCATGAAATGTATAGCTGACTTTCGATGCCTGTCGTGGGTCTTCTGCTTTATATAATAGATCGGAAAGTGCTTGGCGCAACGCATCAAAGTTCAAATGCTTTTTCATCGACATATAAAATCATAACGTAAATTAAACTTACCCACATTCTCCTGAATATATGTTCTAAATGCAACCTGTTTGGTCTGATTTATTGTGACTTATGAGCGATTTTGCGCGAAGATTATTTTTTTTATCGCGCTACATCCCTTACTGGGCGTGACTTTTTTCATTCACCGATTTTTGCTGATGGCGAACACCATAAAACTCTAAAACCATTGATGTCAATGTGGTTGGCGATGGGGTCACTTACCATGCTAAGTCTTGATCCTAATGTAA
>CAIOTO010000169.1 GCA_903861255.1 uncultured Alphaproteobacteria bacterium
GCTATGGGCTTGATTAAAGAAAAAGAGAAGTTTGCTGTTTTGTCAGACATTCTTGGTGATGAATACCACTTAGGTGATATGGACTTTAAAGTTGCTTGTACTGAATCAGGTGTGACTGCACTTCAAATGGACATTAAAATTACCAGTATAACTCCTGAAATTATGAAGATTGCACTTGATCAAGCAAAGCAAGGTCGTTTGCATATTCTTGGTGAAATGGCAAAAGCAATGACTTCTGCTCGTCCATCAGTAAGTGAAAACGCGCCACGTTTGACGACATTCGCTATTAATCGTGAAAAGATTCGTGATGTTATTGGATCAGGCGGTAAGGTTATTCGTGAAATTTGTGAAACAACGGGTGCTAAAATTGACATTCAAGATGATGGCACTGTAACCGTTGCTGCGCACAGTCAAGAATCACTTGATAAAGCTGTTGCGACTATTATGTCAATTGCTGGTGACCCAGAAGTTGGTGCAATTTATACGGGAACAGTAGTAAAAGTTGCTGAGTTTGGTGCATTTGTGAATTTCATGGGTGCAAAAGACGGCTTGGTTCACGTGAGTGAATTAGCTGACAGACGCGTTGCAAAGGTTACTGATGTTGTTAATGTTGGTGATGTTGTGCAAGTTAAAGTTCTTGGTTTTGACGATCGCGGCAAGATTAAGTTGAGCATGAAAGCTGTGCCTGGATATAGTTCAGAAGCAGTAGCTGTTCAGCAAGAGGCCGTTGGCGCTTAGTTTTTTATACTGCCATTTCGAATTAATAGGGGGCAATGGGACATAAAACCATGAGCCCCTTTTTTATTTGCTAAAAATACTTTAAGTTTTGTTCTTTTTACCTTCTTCTGGGGCTTGTCAGTATTTTAAATTTCTCGTAGAGTAGTTTGATTTTAATTCAAATTTATCTCCGGGGAACATCATTTATGTCACTTACACAGGCACAAACCACTGCTTCTATTCAGTCCGTATTATCTCTTATAAGTGAAAACGAGATTCAAATTGTTGATATTCGTTTTACGGATATGAGTGGTGTTTGGCATCATATGTCGTTTCCAGTTGCGCAAGTAGATGAAAATTTTCTAAGGGATGGGTTTTGTGTTGATGGATCCTCTATTAAAGGGTGGACGCCTATTAATGACTCAGATCTTCTTGTTCTGCCTGATATTACAAAAAAGAATCCTGTTCGCGTTGACCCGTTTGCAAGCATAGCAACCGTATTTCTTTTTGCTGACACACGAACTGTTCGTGATGGTGCTCTTTATAACCGTGACCCACGAAATATTGCGCGTAAAGCTGAGCAATTTTTGAGTAAGCATTCAGTCGCAAATACGGCATATTTTGGACCAGAAGCAGAGTTTTTTGTTTTTGATTCAGTTGCGTATTCATCCGAAATGACTCGTTCCTTTTATTACTTGGATTCCGATGAATTTCCACAGAAAAATGCAATTGTTGATTCGAATAATCATGGCTCACGCTCACCCGTAAAAGGTGGATATTTTCCTGTGCTGCCTATTGATGTCTTGAATGATTTTAGATCTGATGTTGTGCAAGCCCTATCCTTAATGGGGCTTAATATTGAACGACACCATCATGAAGTGGCGCCGGCGCAGCATGAAATTGGATTTATGTATTCAACATTAGTTGACTGCGCAGATAATCTTCAAATTTTTAAGTATGGTGTTCGAAACGGTGCGCGCACCTATGGAAAAACAGCGACATTTATGCCAAAGCCAGTCTTTGGTGATAATGGTTCAGGTA
>CAIOTO010000170.1 GCA_903861255.1 uncultured Alphaproteobacteria bacterium
AATCCTATCTATGCTGAGTCTGATGTCATCGGTATCGAGGATGCGCTCATGGCTACCATGGCTAATCATCCAAACATTTCATTAAGACGGAATGAGCTTACCACTTCGAATGAAGCGCTAGAGACTGCCAAATGGCAAAAATTTCCTAACGTTTCACTCCAAACTAGCTCCGGACAAAATTCCACCACAAAATCTACCATGGGCATTATCACCTCCATTAGAGTAGAAGAACCTCTGTGGACTGGCGGACGCATTTCTGGAAACATTGATTCTGCTCGGGCCAAAACTTTAGCCGCTGAGCAGTCTGTCATAGAAACTGAAGAAGATTTGTTATCCAAAACCTCAAATGCATTTTTTGAAATTTCTAAGCTACAAAAAAAATTAGCTGTCTCAGATGAAAACGTCACCGAGCACAAAAGATTGCTTGAATTAATTAACCACAGAGCAAGAGCGGAAGTTTCTCCAATGGCTGAAATTTTTGTCGTAAAAGCAAGGTTAAATCAAGCACAAACTGAATACATTCAAATTCAGTCGGCCATGGCCACAGCGAAATCAAATTTGGAACAATTAACCGCACTTAAATTCTCAGGACTCAAGCTACCTAAGTTCGAGCCTAACCTGCCAGACTCTGAGGCTGACGCCGTTAAACAATCAATTGAACATTCCCCGGTATTAAGAAGATTATCGGCACAAATAAAAGCGAGTGAAGCAGATTTAGAAGTAGCCAAGTCAGCGCTCTATCCACAGTTAAGTGCCAGGGTAGACGATACCTCCGGCAGTGCTGCCCCAGGATCGATTGCTTATATTGCGCTTACGTATCAGCCAGGTAATGGACTATCCGTGCTTTCAAATAAAAGAGAGGCTCAGTCAAAGATAGATGCAGCTGAGTCAACTCGTGCAGCTGCAAGATTAGATTTAATTAATACGGTCCGTTCTGACTGGGTGAGTTATCACATGCAGATTTCTCAAATTGAAACCTTAAGTAATTATTATCAGACGAGTAAGGGTGTGTATGAATCGAATCTCAGACAATACACTGCAGGACGAAAAACTTGGCTCGAGGTCTTAAATGCGAAGAAGGAATCGACGCAGGCGCAATACAGTCTTATCGATGCAGAGTCAGCAACTTTCTATTATGGTTTTAAACTGTTAATTGAATTAGGCTTATTGAATTCACAAAATATTCAATTGGTTAATAAATAATCCTAACCCATGAGCCTTCTTGCGCAAATGATCATCATGACCGGAATATTTTTTTAATGACTAGCACTTTGAGCGACGCGTCAAAGCACGATTATGAATATGCATTGATCTTATCAAAAATAGCCGCACTCTTTGGTTACGCTCGACCTGTCCACCGCTTTGAAATGATCTCAGAAAATCTTCAGGGCCTATCCATTGAAGAGCTTAAGATTAAAGAAAAAATTAAAGAAATTTGGCTCACAATTTTCCCCGAGGGCTCCGTTTCTGTTGTCACTTCAAACCCCAGCGGTTCAGATTTGCCCGCACTTTGGATCTCCGCAAACGAGACTGACTTATTTATCATCAAAGGTATTTTAAGTGACGGCCAGGTAATCATTGAGGACGCGCAATCAAACCAATCAAAAATTACCTTTGACGAGCTCTCGCAAGGCCATACATTATTGCTCAAGCCAAAAGTTGAATTTTTTGGCAAGTCATTAAGTGAAGAGCGTTCAGCGATCAATTGGTTTTTTTATGCCATCAAAAAGAGAAAGGGCCCATTCCTTGAGGCCATGGTGGCAACTAGCTTAATTAGTCTCTTAAATCTAGCGATCTCATTTTATAGTATGCAGGTCTATGACCGTGTCATACCTACGCAAAGCAGAGCCACTTTGCTCGTGCTTAGCATCGGTGTTTTAATCGCCATACTGTTCGAATTTTTCTCAAAATATTTGCGAAGTAAAATTTTAGATAATGCGTGCAAGAATATTGATCTCGAATTATCGAGCGTATTTTTTGGTCGGATGTTATCTATTCGTATGGACGCAAGACCCAACAGTGTTGGAACATTCGCATCACAAATCAAGCAATTTGAATCCGTGAATCAGTTTATGACTTCCACAACCTTGTTTGTCATCGCAGACCTTCCCTTTGTCTTTTTCTTTATTGGCGTCATATGGATGATTGGCGGCGGTTTTTTAGCCGCTATTCCTATTGCTTTGATCCCTATTTCCATCGGGGCCGGCATTGTTGCGAAATGGAAACTATCCAATCTCTCTGAGTCCCAAATGGCTGAGGGTAATCAAAAGAATGGTTTATTGATTGAGGCCATTGATGGTATCGAGGCGATTAAATCAGTCGGCGGTGAGTGGAAGATGTTAGAGACATGGAAGAATTTGAGTAAGA
>CAIOTO010000171.1 GCA_903861255.1 uncultured Alphaproteobacteria bacterium
AAAGGCAGATCTCTTTCTTTTTGGTCAAAGATAAAGAGATTTGCCAAAAAATCACACTTGGAAAGCTAAACAACCCAAACCATTTCAAAAGAACAGTTTTCAATAATCATCAATAGATCTTCTTTTCGTAGAGCCAAACATCCGGCAGTCGGCGAAAAGTCTTCACGTGCGACGTGAATGAACACAGCACTCCCCTTCCCCGGCACAATTGGGTTCGTATTATGATCAGTCACCAAAATCACATCATAAACGTCATCATCGCGCCATAAATTCTCATGGCTTGGCTCAAATGGCTTTATCACAAACTGATTATAAAATTCATGCGACGGTTCATCACACCACCCAAAATTTGGTTCAATTGCAGTAAAAGGAATGATGGACTTTGGGCAATCCATTTTGTCAGGTCGATAGTAGCCATGTGTTACGCGATAGTGCCCTTTAGGTGTTTTTAAATCACCTTCGATTTTATCGTCAGCTGCAATCACACCATTTTTTCCAATAGCAGCCTTAAAGAGTTGGTTATGCCACTGAATCAACACACCATCTGGCTGAATGATTGTCTCTAATGTATCAAAAGTAAGGTTTAACTCAGGATCCGCCAACAAGCCCATCTCCATGACATGTCGGACATTGTGGCATAAGTTCCATCAACAATGATGGTCGGTGGCGTGTGCGCTGTAACTGCAACAATCCAAGCTCACAAAATCCCATCACATGAACATCAGTACCATGAAACGCCTCGACAACATGTTTCAGGAAATCAGTTTGCGTTGTCTTTGATAGCCTAACAAAATCGACAAGGATATTGCCTGTAATATTACGCCACCTAATTTGCTGAACAATTGATTTTAACGCTTTCATATTCACTTGGAAAAAATCATCGCGCTGCCCGCCTGTGTTAATATCAATCAACGTCGCTGCTGCAAGTTCGCGTATATCAAGGCTTCCACCGCCTGGCAACATCACGTGTGGACTTAACACTTCTGCCCAGCGATCTTCAATGCCAAAACATTCAAATAATTGGGATTCTGTCTGTAACGCAAGTGTAACGGCATGTGCTTTTTCAGAGCAATGCGCATTCACCCATTCTTTGACTAACAATGCAACAGCTGGCGTTTCGCACGTAATCACCACATTATCTTCGGCGTCACGAATCCAACGTTGCCACTGTGTCAATGCACGTTCAAATATACCAAGCTTAGTTGGCGGAACATGTAAACGAATGGCATGCCTATATAGCTCTTCTTTTTCTTCGACCAACACAGGATCTTCATCTGACCTCCCATATGCAGCCGATCGGTGAATCCACTTTGATTCCCGACGCGCAAATGGATGATGCAGCCAATAACGACCAGCCAAAGTTATGTGAGGTGTTAAACGATAGCCTTTTTCATGATGAACAATGTTACCAATTTCAGGCCACGGCAAGCGCGCTACTTGTAACCATAAATAGTCACCCTCAGTAGGCTTTGTATGCTGAAACAAAGATGTTTTAACTACACCTTCGATATTGAGCCCCAAATCAAACCACACAAAGTCTCGTCTTACTGATAAGACTCTACCACACAAGACATCATCAAGCTTGGCTTGCTTATCGACAATAGGACGCTCAAATGCTAAATCCGTCAATACGCCACTTTTCAAGAGAGCACTACGTAACCCGTTTGAATATGGCTGTATCAGGATTCTTTGCATAATTATTTTTGACGGAAAGTGATACGCCCTTTTGTCAGGTCATACGGCGTCATTTCAATAGTAACCTTATCCCCAGCGAGGACACGGATACGATTTTTTCGCATGCGCCCTGAAGTGTGCGCTAGAATAATATGATCGTTTTCAAGTTTAACGCGAAACATGGTGTTGGGTAAAACTTCAACTATAACACCACTGAATTCAATTAGGTCTTCCTTAGACATTAATACTACTTAATACAATTAACTAAGGCCCACTCTATAGCAAAACCCAAAAGAAACCAAGTATTTTCACAAAAAAAACAAAGCTATCGTATTATAGTGTGCGTTTTTTATGAGACATATTTCTTTTTAACTTTGCTAAAATTAAGCGATAAATATATCATAAAGGTAACATTTTTTTAAAACCACAAAGGATATCAGCTATGAACCCAAAGCATTATTCAACATTAATGAAACTTATTCACTGGATTATGGCATTTCAAATCATAGCTCTACTTGCGATTGGTTTTTATATGAATGATATGCCCTGGGGTGAATCTAAGAAAACATTGATGATGCTGCATAAATCATGCGGGGTGATGGCGCTCATCTTTATCATCGCACGTATCATTACGCGCATTTTTACAGCAACTCCTGAACCACGTGGAAACACAATCATTCAGATGACAGCAAAAATAACGTCTGCTTTGCTATATGTGTTTATGGCGGCTATGGCGTTTTCAGGCTTTCTTATGTCAGACCTTAACGGGAGAACTATCACATTATTTAACATGATTGATTTACCAATTATTTTTAATAAACATCCTGAACTATCAAAAATTTTCCATACGATCCACGTTTACGTAGGCATCCCACTTGCCATACTCATTGGCCTTCACTTTTTAGGCGCACTTTATCACCGTATTATACTTAACGATGATGTGCTTGCACGCATGTTGCCACGCATGTGTTCAAAAAGAAAATGTAGATCTTAATGAACACGACATCTAGCAACACCCAGAAAATTAATTTACGTCGTAATCAACGTTAAAATAGCAGCACAGCCATACTACCAAAAGTGCTTCTAAATTTAAAATTGCAATTTTAAGCAAATAATGAAATAATTTAAATTGTATTTTATCATCATAAGGAACTCGCCATGTTTAAGAATTTACTACTCAGAACAGCATTAGCATTATCACTTACAAATATTTCAATTTCACCAACATATTCAACCGCACCGACGACCGATGAACAAGAATCATGGATTAGCACGTTGACGCCAGACCAAAAAGATGAGCTCCAAAAAAAAGGAATCATCGAAGAACTGAGAAGCATAACAACTCAGGAAAAGCGTGAAAAACTTTTAGAATTGTGCAAGTTTATTATGTATAAAAGTGATGGTGCCAAACGTAAAAACCATACAGCAGCCAATGTTGTACTCTATGATTTAAAAGGAAAATCAATCGCTTACCTAGATATGTTAGTTTCTAACCTACAATATTTCGTTACAGACGATACAGATACAGTAAAAGCCTCTAAATTATTATCAGCCCTTTCTTATATTTCTGCAAATAACTTCCAAAGAATTACAGATAATTTAAAAATTTTTCTGGATGAAAAAAAAGACATTATCCAAGAACGTTTAAGAATCAGCCTTGTATCTTATATAATTGGCAACCTAATTAATGAAACATCTGATTCATGGGAAAAGTTAATCACTGCAATGAATGATTTCATTACTGAATCAACAACAGAACAAGATGCATTAGATATTTTGCACAAATTAAAAGAAGTTTCAACTAACTGCCGTAGCGCTGGCGATGATATCGTGAATAGGATAAAAAAGGGAACTCATAAATCAACTGGTGAATTAAGAGGATGCTCTAGCAGTAGAATCAGCTCATTTGCAGATAAAGTATGCCATATTAGCGCAGAAACTATAGACACTTTAATACAAAAGCTACCTGATGATAAGAAGCTATCTGATGATGAGTCATGCCATAATACAATACTTACTATTACTAACGCATTACCTAAACCGGCCAGAGCGAAGAAAAGGTAATAATAATTAAAAATATGAATATCAACAGCGTAAAGAATTATCATTGATTTCTTTACATGAGATTTTATCAAAACAGAAAGAAACTGGGCCTTTTGCATTTTTAATTTGCTTTGGGCCCTTTCTCAAATCAAATACCACTAGCGATAGCTGCTATCAAAAAAAATAGGAAATCTTGCTGATTAACCCCAAGTTATGGTATCAATTTAAAATACATCATTCAAAATGAAAGCAACTTGCATTGTCAATACAATCTGATCATTGGATCCGTGAACAAGCCGCAAAAGGCATGATTTCCCCCTTCACCGAATGTCAAAAACGCGATGGTATCATTTCATATGGCGTATCATCTTATGGATATGATGCTCGTGTGGCACCTGAATTCAAAATTTTTACAAACGTAAACAGTGCTGTTGTTGACCCAAAGAACTTTGCAGAAGATAGCTTTGTTGAACGCAACACAGATGTATGCATAATCCCACCGAATAGTTTTGCACTTGGCCGAACAGTTGAATATTTCCGCATTCCACGTGACGTTTTGGTTATTTGCCTTGGTAAATCGACCTACGCACGTTGCGGAATAATTGTGAACGTAACACCGCTTGAACCTGAATGGGAAGGCCACGTTACACTTGAATTTTCAAATACGACTCCTCTGCCCGCAAAAATTTATGCGAACGAAGGCGTTTGTCAGTTTTTGTTCTTTAAAGCAGATCGTGAATGCGAGGTGTCATACAAAGATCGTAGTGGTAAATATATGGGGCAAAAAGGCGTAACATTACCACGACTTTAGGATTAATGTTTTCATTGTCATTCCCGCGCAGGCGGGAATCTAGGACAATTTGCTAAACGACAAAAAATATCATAATCACAAATAGACTGGATCCCCGCCTTCGCGAGGATGACGGCGAAAGAAAGAAAAAAATGGATCGCATTATCATCCAAGGCGGAAGCACTCTTAATGGCACACTCCACATCAGTGGCGCAAAAAATGCTGCACTACCTCTTCTAACGGCTGCCTTATTAACAGAAGAACCATTTCACTTAAGCAATGTTCCTGAACTTGCAGATATCCGCTTGATGATTGAATTATTGTCTCAACACGGCTGTGTCATTACATCACAAAATAATGAAGTAACAATTGACGCATCCGCCGTAGAAAACACAACAGCGCCATATGATATTGTTCGAAAAATGCGCGCATCCATTCTTGTGCTAGGGCCACTTGTAGCACGTTTTGGCAAAGCTCGTGTTTCATTACCGGGAGGCTGCGCCATTGGCACACGTCCAGTTGATATACACGTCAATGGTTTGCAAAAACTAGGCGCACAGATTGAATTATCTGAAGGGTATATCAATGCGTCTGCACCAGATGGCTTAGTCGGCGCAACAATCAGTATGCCAATGATATCCGTCACGGCAACAGAAAATCTGATGATGGCTGCAACGCTTGCTAAAGGTGAAACCGTTCTTATCAATGCAGCACGTGAACCAGAAATCATCGACCTTGCTAATTGCCTTAAAAGCATGGGTGCGATTATTGAAGGCGCAGGCACTGACCGTATTACAATTCAAGGTGTGGACCGACTTAAGGGCACATCATACAGCGTCATTCCCGATCGCATCGAAACAGCAACATACGCTATTGCCGCGATTATCACGCAAGGTGAACTCACACTGTGTGATACGGATTTAGCCCTTATCCCCACGGTAAGTGAAGCTCTAACGCGCACAGGTGCAATCATTACCCCAACAGCAAATGGTTTTACCATAAAAGCAGGCAGCGGCCCCATTCAAGGTGTGGATGTCATGACAGAACCTTACCCAGGCTTTGCAACAGACATTCAAGCACAAATGATGGCGCTGATGACGCTATCAAATGGCGCATCAATGATCACAGAAACTATTTTTGAAAATCGTTTCATGCACGTACCTGAACTGTGTCGTATGGGGGCAAATATTACTGTTCATGGCTCATCTGCACTCGTGCGTGGCGTACCATACTTAAGCGCCGCTGAAGTGATGGCAACCGATTTGCGTGCGTCTGTATCGCTAGTGCTTGCAGGACTGGCTGCCAAGGGCGACACGATACTTAATCGCATTTATCACCTAGATCGTGGATATGAGAAATTAGAGCAAAAATTAACAGACGTCGGTGCGAAGATTGAACGATCTAAGGCTCCAGCCGAGGCATGAGATTTTCATTTTGAATATCAGGAACACCTTGACTTCTTACACGAACAATCTTATACTTTCCTTACTTTGAAATCGTAGCGTGGCAAGGGCAAACAGTGGTTTTTAACAACCCCTGACACAAAAAGCCTGGGCATGCCTAATCTACGAACTGTTTTAAATCTAACTTAAGAGGAACAAAATGCCCAAAATGAAAACCAAAAGCAGCGCTAAAAAGCGTTTTCGCTTAACAGGTTCTGGCAATGTCAAAATGGGCCAAGCCGGTAAACGTCATGGCATGCGCAAGCGTAGCAACAAAATGATCCGCAATGCACGCGGCACGACTATTATGCACCCTAGTGATGCAAAAAAAGTCAAAACCTACTTTTTACACGTATAAGGAGATCTAATCTATGTCACGCGTAAAAAGAGGCGTCACGTCACACGCTCGTCACAAAAAAATTCTAAAGATGGCAAAAGGCTATCGCGGCCGTTCAAAGAACTGTTTCCGTATCGCATTACAACGTGTTGAGAAAGCATTACAATATGCTTACCGCGACCGTCGTAATAAGAAACGTGATTTCCGTGGTCTTTGGATTCAACGTATCAATGCTGGTGCGCGCGAATTAGGCTTAACGTATTCTGTTTTCATCAACGGATTAAGCAAAGCTGGCATTCAAGTTGACCGTAAAATTATGGCTGACTTGGCGATGAACCAACCAGAGGCTTTCAAGTCACTTGTTGATAAGGCGAAAAAAGCTTTAGCTGCTTAATAACTTTACTATTCAAAGGAAGCCCCACACAATTTGATTTGTTGGGGCTTTTTTTTATAATGCAAATTTAGGAATTCACACTGTGCAATCACAACTTCCAATCTGGATCGATCAAATAACAAAAACAACTGATTTATCTCAGTTAGAGGCATTAAAGGCCAGTTTATTGGGAAAAAGTGGAGAAGTAACACAAGCACTAAAAGGGCTTGCACAACTGGCATCAATCGAGGAAAAAAAGGCTAAAGGTGCCGAAATTAATGCTGTACGTGATTCTTTAGCTGAAGCATTTCAAAACCAAATTCAAATTCTTGAAGCAAAAGCCATAGAACAGAAGCTTAACGCTGAATCGCTAGACGTTACACTGCCATCCCCATCGTTTACACAGGTCGGTGCAATCGGCCGCATTCATCCACTGACGGCACTTAAAGAAGAAATATCAGACTTCTTTCAAAAACGTGGATTTACCTTTGCCGAAGGGCCTGAAGTTGATGACGAATGGCATAATTTCGACGCGCTTAATATTCCAGCACACCACCCTGCCCGTCAAAACCACGATACATTCTTCATCGAAGGTCACCCAACGCATCTTTTGCGCACACACACATCAACCGTACAGATACGATCACTTGCAACGCAAAAACCACCGCTTCGTTTGATTTCAGTCGGTCGCGTTTATCGCAGTGATGATTTAGATGCCACACACACCCCGATGTTCCATCAAATCGAAGGTTTAGTCTTGGATAAAGATATTAACATGGGACATTTAAAAGGGCTTATTCGCGAATTTTGCAGCACTTTGTTTGGTGTCGCTGATGTTCCTGTCAGATTCCGCCCAAGCTTTTTCCCATTCACCGAACCATCCGCAGAAGTCGATATTGCCTGTACGAAAAAAGACGGCAAACTTGTCATTGGTAAAGGCGGCGATTGGCTGGAACTATTGGGCTGCGGCATGGTGCATCCAAATGTGCTTACTAATTGCGGAGTAGATCCACTGGAATATCAAGGCTTTGCCTTTGGTATGGGACTAGAGCGTCTGTGCATGATTAAAAATGGTATTGTCGACATTCGCCAACTGTATGATGGTGATGAATCGTGGCTGAAACATTTTGGATCGTTTGGGTTTTAGTAGGAATCTCGACCATCCCTTTTGTCATTCCCGCTTGGCTGTGAATCCAGCGTCGCCTCAAGTTAAAAACTAAATATTAAGAGTCAAACTTTCGTAGATTCACAGCCAAGCGGGAATGACAGCCAAAAAAACGTTCAATTCAAATATTCACCAAATTTAGCTAAGCCTGGGCTCCATCAACAATAACTTTGCTAAATGCTAACGTAACCGTTCCTCTTTGCATACTAGCTATTTGCTTCTCAACCGACAATGCTTCAAACAATCTCCCAGAATGTCTTTCTACAGCATTCCTTAGTGATTCTTCATCAAAAACATAATTTCCTAGTGAAGCAACAAGCTGGCCACTTTCAATAGCTGCGTGTGCTTCTTCCGCTGAATAGGCCCTTTTACATATGAACCTTTTATTTATTAATTCTAATTTTATCTTATGACCAGGATAGTAAGCACCAGGAATAGGTTCTTCGTCATCTTTCAGATAATTTAAGCTTGAGCTGTTGTCAATACATGAAATATCTGCGGGAAATTCTTTATCCGCAACCCTGATACGCCCAATAGTGAAATCAGGCACTCCAGGATTTCCACGGTCTGTTGTGACCAGTAAAAGTCCTGTCGGCTTTATTCCCTTTCCAACAGCCGTTAACCCCATGTTCCACCATGATTGGCGAACAAAATGCCACACATTAAAGGCACAGGCAAAATCAAATTTATCACATGGAAGTTCATCGCTTACGACATCATGAACACGTGTTACTACCTTAAAATATTGAGAATAATAGCTATTAACTAAACTTTTTATTAGATCAAGAGCTCGCACATTTTCCGAAACAAGATCTAGTAAATGTAATTCTATAGGCTGTCTCGGTTGTGTATGATTTTCTCTACAAAAATCTACAACTTTTTTCATAAATAACAAAGCACTTAAACCTAAGCCACTACCAAGATCAGCTACACATATAGCTTCTTCTCTGCCCATTATGGGGGTAAGGCTATCTAAAAGATAATTTATTGCCATTTCATTTTTATTTGAAAAAGAATTACCATACCAACAACTATCTATATCAAGAGGATTTTGCAAAGAAGAATTTTCGCTCAACACATAATCAACAACTTCATCTAAATTGCTAAATACTACAGGTATGAATTTGGAGCTTTCATCATCCCACTCATTTCGGTTGATACCTACATAAGATACACCATCATTTTCCTTTATCTCGGGATTCCAGTCGCTGCGAATTTGCTGAATATATCCCCTTATACATTCTAATCCCTGTGTGCCTTCTGTTACATCTGTGGCATGTACAATATTTCCTGCTGTTAGGATGATGTACATTACAATGCAAATAATATTTCTAAAATTCATGATTCAATCTCTAATTTTATTTCAATACAAATAATTCATAACATTTTAAAAATAAAAAGAAAACATAAATACGATTTTTTTTGTTTAACAGAAAATAATAAAAATGAAAATTTAAAGCTTCACCAAATCCAGCACAAACCGCACATCATGCTGTGGAATTACATCGACATAACGCGCTGTCGTCGGCGCACAATAAGCCGTTTCAAACCCTAAGCGCGCTGATTCTTTTAACCGAGACTCAGCCTGGCTTACTGATCGAACCTCGCCCGTTAAACCAATCTCACCAAAATAAACACATTTTCCGTATATGGGGTTATTACTCAGCGCAGAAATCAACGACGCTGCCATGGCCAAATCTGCAGCGGGCTCTGTCACCTTAAGGCCGCCAACCACATTCAAATAAATATCTTTACCCGCAAAGCTAAGCCCGCAACGCGCCTCTAGCACTGCAACGACCATGGCCAAACGATTCGCATCCCAACCCACGGTTGTGCGCTTTGGCGCGGCATACGCTGACGGCGCGACGAGTGCTTGCACCTCGACCAACAATGGCCTTGTCCCCTCAACGCCTGCAAAAATAGCCGTGCCACTGACGGGTGTTTCATGCTGCGATAAAAATAGCTCCGACGGATTCTCAATGGGGCGCAAACCGCCCTCCTCCATCGCGAACACACCAATCTCATTCGATGGACCAAATCGATTCTTTACCGACCGTAACAATCGATAGTCGTACGCACCGTCGCCCTCAAAATACAAAACTGTATCGACCATATGTTCAAGTACGCGCGGGCCGGCAAGCGTACCTTCCTTGGTCACGTGACCAACCAAAATTAGAACAAACCCTTTTTTCTTAGCCAGCTGAATGAGTTCAAACGCACATGCACGCACCTGTGATACACTCCCCGGTGCTGATTCAATCATATCGCTGGCAATGGTTTGAATCGAATCGATCACAACCACGTCAACAGCAGGCATGCGATTAAGCGCACCGATAATATCAGGCAATTGGGTTGCCGCGGCTAAATGTACAGGCGTATTTGCTAACCCTAAACGATTTGCACGCAAACGAATTTGTGACGTTGCTTCCTCGCCTGATATATAAACACAAGAACGTTCCGCCGCCATTTTGGATACGATTTGCAAAAGCAATGTCGATTTACCAATCCCCGGGTCGCCGCCAATCAACAGCACTGAGCCAGGCACCAAGCCGCCACCGCACACACGATCAAACTCGGTTAAGTGGCTTGGCAAACGTTTTTGATTTTCTTTATCAGGATCTTCAATCGCTAAATTTTCAAAAAATTCATCAGGTGAAATGCGCGAGCCTTTTGCTGTTTTCGTATTAAGGACTTCTTCAACCATACGATTCCACGAACCGCATCCCTCGCACCGACCAGCCCATTTTGAATAATAAGATCCGCAATCTTGACAGACAAATCGATGCGTTGCTTTAGCCATTACTTATACTTTCGCCAGTTTGAACACTGCAATCAAACCCTTTAAAATGCCATCAATTGAGACCGCTGCCAAAATAATGCCAAACACACGTGTCAAAACATTCGTTCCTGTCATTCCTAATACACGCATTAAACGATCACCAATCAACAAACTTCCCCATGCAATAGTAATAACTAGAAAAACCACACAGATAACGCCAATCACGGCTTGAAAATTCAATTCCGTTGCCTCTCTCATCAGAAGAACAACTGTTGTTAATGCTCCGGGGCCAGCAAGCAATGGGATAGAAAGTGGAAAAACTGAAACATCGTCACGTTTGCCTGCATCGATACTCGCATCCTGATTTGACGAATTACTGGCACAAACACCTTTCGATAAAACCATATCAATCGCTGCAAGTAAAAGTAATAAACTTCCAGTAATGCGAAATGCCTCAGGCGAAATACGCATCAAATCAAGCAACATGTCGCCTGCGAATGCAAAAGACAAAAGAAGTGTAATCGAAATTAAACAAGCCTTCTTTGCAACTTTTCTTCTAACAGATACAGAATCATTTTGCGTTAATGATACAAAAATAGGCACAACAGAAAACGGATTCACAATAACAAGAAGTGTTACAAAGGCTTGGAGAAAAAATTCATTCGTCATAGGTGTCACTTTACTAAAAACAGGATTTAAGCCTGGATCAATCTTTACCGATTTTATCAGCTTTGTTTTATTTAGTACAAGGCTTTAAAAACAATTGCTTCGCACGTGTTTCAAACGCACTCACCATCATACCAGCTGCTTGATTCAAAAAGGGCTGTAAAATGGGTTTTAAGAAGGGATTATTCAATTCAAAATCAAGAAAAAACTCAATCTCAGTACCTCCCTCACATTCATGAAAAATCCAATGATTATTCAAATGATGAAATGGCCCTTTTGTATGCGTTACATCAATGCGATAGTTTTCTGGCTGCAGAGCAACCTTAGACGAATATGCATGATTCATAAAAGATGTGCCAATTGAAAGATCAGCTTCAAATCCAGAGTCCGCTTGATTATAAAGACGAGAAGAATTCACCCATGGCAAAAAATCAGGATATGATGCTACATCAGCAACGAGAGAATACATTTGCACAGGTGTGTACGGAACAATACGCTTTTCACTATGCGTTGGCATTATCAGCCTTTAGTGAATTCAATTTTGAGGTTTGATCAAGCCGTGCAGCACGTAATCGTTCAAAATCATCACCCGCATGATAAGATGATCGCGTTAATGGTGAAGCCGCCACCAGCAAGAAACCTTTGCCACGCCCCATTTTTGCGTAGTCGTCAAATTGTTCAAGTGTTGCGTATTCCATCACATCATGATGCTTGGGCGTTGGCTGAAGATATTGTCCAATAGTCATAAAATCCACATCAGCTGCACTCAAATCATCCATAACCTGCAACACTTCAGTGCGTTCTTCACCAAGACCAACCATAATACCTGACTTTGTGAAAATTGTTGGGTCAAGTTCTTTCACTCTGTTCAAAAGACGCAATGAATGAAAATAACGTGCACCTGGCCTGACAGATGGATACAAACGTGGCACTGTTTCAAGATTGTGGTTGTATACATCGGGTCGTGCCTCGACAACAATCTCAAGCGCACCATCTTTTCGCAAAAAATCAGGCGTTAGAATTTCAATTGTCGTTCCGGGGGATTGCTTACGAATCTCACGAATAACTTCCGCAAAATGGTTGGCACCGCCATCGTCTAAATCGTCACGATCAACAGATGTAATAACAATATGGCTTAAACCGAGCTGTGCGACGCCCTGCCCAACACGTTCTGGTTCATGGGGATCAAGTAAATCTGGCCGTCCAGTTTTGACATTGCAAAACGCACACGCACGTGTACATACGTCACCCAAAATCATCATGGTTGCATGTCTTTTTGACCAACATTCACCCACATTCGGGCAAGCAGCCTCTTCGCACACCGTTTTGAGTTTTAAGGATCGCATCAATGCTGCTGTTTCGTGATATTCCTTTGAAACAGGTGCTTTAACCCGAATCCAATCGGGCTTTTTTAATGGAGTTTTTTGTGCGGGTGTATTTACCATGAACCTTTGTACATATCCTTATTACAAATATCTGCCGTCATGGCGAGCCCAAAGGGCGTGGCCATCCAGCGTTATTTTAGTACATGGATCACCACGTCGCCTATGGCTCTTCGTGATGACGGCGAAAGAAAACATAGAATTCTTACAAATTATTTTCAGATAACTTTCTACTGCGAAACATCAAACAGTTCACACAATTCAATCCACTCGCGCTTAGACAAACCGCTTTGCTCATAGGTGATTTTCTCACCAGCCAAACGACGTTGAACAAGACGAACACCTGTTGCTGACAATTGCGCGGCACCCAAACGATATTCCTCGAACGCATCAAACGCCAATGGAACCCAAGCCTTCATTACATTTAAAATCGCATCAGCATACACACGAATTTCATATTGTGCATGTGGATCAGCACGAAGACGTAAGAAATGCATTAGATTATGCAAATCGACTTTCCAGTACCACTGTGTATAAAAATTCACCGGCAAATTCATACGGGCAAGCTCACGCGCAAGTCCATCATGATCACCTTTGGACTCGTCTTCGTTAAGCATCCACATATAATTATCATAACAACGTGTTGCATCTTCTTTAAGCATGTTTAACACATTTTGTGCATGCTCACCCTCAAGCACGCCTGCGCGCCCTTGTCGGTTTGATTTTGATTGCGCTGATAAATGCTCTGGTGAAGGCACATAAAATTCACGATCTAAAATTGAATACCGTGCAGAATACTCATTCACATTTGCAGTACGATGGCGAATCCATTGACGTGCCACAAACATAGGCAACTTAACATGCAACTTTATTTCGCACATTTCAAATGGCGTAGAATGCCAATGACGCATCAAATAACGAATCAAACCACGATCTTCAGAAACTTGCTTTGTTCCCTTACCATAGGAAACGCGCGCAGCCTGCACGATCGCACTATCATCACCCATATAATCAACAACACGGACAAAACCATGATCAAGCACAGGTAATGGCTTATACAACAATTCTTCAAGTGCTGGCACTGTTGCACGCCTCGTTTGATACGACTGCCCTCGAAGCTCGTCAAGTTCAGCTGTTTGCGTATCTACAAGATCAAGTTTCAAAGGAGAAGTCATTATACGTATCGTACC
The DNA here is from genome assembly GCA_903861255.1 of uncultured Alphaproteobacteria bacterium. Lineage (GTDB taxonomy): Bacteria > Pseudomonadota > Alphaproteobacteria > Paracaedibacterales > CAIOTO01 > CAIOTO01. The sequence continues at coordinate 13,842 of CAIOTO010000171.1, forward strand.
TCTTGCACTGTGTAAGCTTTTCCACCGTTTGGTGTGATAACTTCAATGCTATCATCAACCTTTTTACCAATCAGCGCACGCGCTAATGGTGATGTGATTGAAAGCAATCCTTTTTTCACGTCAGATTCATCACTACCTACAATTTGATATGTATGTACCTCGTCGGTGTCATCATCTACCAACTGAATTGTCGCACCAAATTTAATGTCAGTCCCCGAAATTTTAGAAAGATCAATCACTTCAGCGCGACTGACTTTATCTTCTAATTCGGCAATACGACCTTCAATAAAGCTTTGCTTTTCTTTAGCTGCATGATATTCGGCATTCTCACCTAAATCACCATGCTCACGTGCATCAGCAATTGCTTTTATCACAGCAGGACGCTCAGTCCCCTTTAAATGATGCAACTCATCTCGTAAAAAGGCAAAACCGCCTTCAGTCATTGGAATTTTTTCCATAGAACTCACTACTCACTATTATTAATAAATTAAAAAAATTAACACTTATTATTTTATTTAGACATCAAAAACAAAAAGCTCACACCGCAACCTTTTCGCATTTCACAAAATAATTTAAACAAACAATTTTCAACATCGATTTTCAAGTTTAAATTCTATAAAATGCGTCCACACTACGCAAGAGAAATATTGAAAAAAGAGATGGGTTTTTGAATGTCATTTTCAAGTTCTAATTTTACAAAATGCAAATCAATTGAGCAAGAAAAATATGTCATAAACAACTTATTTTCAAAACATATATTTCACTCATACTTTGAACAAAGCTTACATCTGCATGTTAAGCAATGAATGCATACCCGTTTTCAATTCCTCTGCCGTACGCTTAGCTGCCTCAATTTTGACACTCATTGTCGCTACTTCAGAAGCAACAGCTTCAATATCAAGTTTTCCTTCAGAAAATTGAGTAACTTTTTTTTCTACTTCCTTTGTTTCTTTCAAAAAACTCTCAGCCTGATCTGCCATAAAGGCTTTGAATCCACCTGACTGACCGTCTTTAGCACCAACGCCAATCTCACTTTTTTGCATATGACCTGCGTCGTTAAACACTTGACTCTGCATTATATTTTTATACGGCAAATTTGCGCTCGCTACTGACATTATTTATTCACCCTTTCAATAGACTAACAGTATTTTGAAGCATCATCAAAATACGTTCAAATGCTCGCAAATTTGATTCATGGCTGCGGCTTGCTTCACGAACATCGGCCATTTCATTTATTGGCTTAATATTTGGCTGGCGCGTAAAACCTTCTTTGTCCGCCATGGGATCACCAGGGCTATAATTTTTCACAGGCTCGTCATGTACGTGTATAATCTTTTTTACACGCAAAAGCGGGGCATTCACTCTACGATCAAACACATTGTGAAAACTAACCAACTGACGTTTATACACTTCTTGGCCAGGTGCAGCTTTTACTTCAGCGTTTGCAATGTTTTGAGATAGCACCAGCACGCGTTGATTTTGGGCACTAATTGCTGCCGTTGATATATGCAACGACTTTGTTAACGCTGAGATTCCTGAGGGAGCTGGCATATCTTATAACCTTTATGCTGAATTTATTACTAACTCTTTGCCAGAATCGTTCTATACATTTGATGAAATTTCTTGATAATGCTCATCAAACCATCGTGATCTGTCCTTGCACGTGTAAGCAGCATCATTTCTTGTTCACGTGATATTTCATCTTTTGTCGTAACACTATCTTCTGATTTAATTTTAAAATTCTTCACATCCGTCAATAATTTTCCGGTGTTTGTACGGGCATGCTGCGAACGATTTAGTATTGATAAAAATGGAGTAATCTCCTTGCGTCGAGCGCTTTTCATATCTGCGTTTGCTATATTTTCGACAGTAAGCTGCGTCTTCGCACTAAGCCATTGCGCGCGCTGCTGCATTAAAATGCTTAATCTGTTATTTAACATAAAAGTGCTCTAACACTTATTTATTCTATTACCAGTTTGAAATAAAAGAATTAACAAGATGTTAATGCGGTAGTTAAGCGCTTATGCTAATTGCATTTCCCACTCTTCCATACGTGCAAAAAAACGGATATCAGCAAAAGATCCAGTTGCCACATAAGGGCTATTGTCACGCAGATAGTAAGTCAACACACCCTTAATAGAGGCCTCGGTTCTCTCACAATCTTCTGGAGACATCGAAAACACCAAGCATTCACCCGCAGGATCGCCGCCAGTAAGGCGCCAATATTCTAGTTGAAATATACCATCAGTGGGAAAATCATGACCAAACCCCTGGTTATGCGCAATAATAGCCTCAACAAGCAATTGAGGTGACGACCCATCTGTAATGGATTTTCGCGTTGGCAATGTTCCTGTTTTATAATCAATAATACGCAGCACTGCGCCGCCATCCATAGGAACATCAATACGATCCGCACGACTTTTAAGCGCAACGGGAGCACCCTCAAGTGAGAACTTTATTTCGCCAACAACCTCTGTTGCACGATGACTTACCGGCTCAATATCTAGTTTCTCATGCCACCATTCTGCAACACGCTTGAAACGATACCACCAAAATGTTTGAACAACTCCGCGGCCCTTTTCCTCTAGATTTTCAAAAAATGGTTTCGAAAAATCGATTAGCTTTTCAAAAGTAGGCGCAGCTTCAGCTTTTACATATTTATCCAAAACATCATGAAACACTTGGCCTTTATCCTTTGCGGATAAGACTTCATCCAACGCCGGAAAAGGATCCAATTTCAATATATGGCGCGTATAATAGGCATACGGGTCACGCATAAGTTGCTCCACGTGGCTCGCGTAATAAACATTAGGGCGATGATTTTTTAATGGGGCTGGTAGCGGCGGTTTTTGAGACAGAGCAGAGGAAGTCATCTGATAATTTGCTATATCACTATAGACAGAACTTGAAACACCATAACGCCCTTGCATCCGTGTCCAGAGACGACTTTGAAGCATTGCTTCGCCCCCTTCACGAATAGATCGTGTCATATACAAATTAGATGCATAAAATGATGTGCAAAAGTCATGAGCAGAAAGCCCCTGACGCCTCCTTTGTGACGGCAGGCCGACCTGAATTCTAAAACTATCTGATAACAGAGGGTCATTTTCGGGTGTTTTAGGCCATTTCCCCTCATTCAAACTGGCACAAATGACAACACCCGCTGTATTAAGACGCGCCTCAAGCGCACCAAGAATACGCACCCGTGATCCAAGCCCTTCATGTGCATGAACCGGCGGCGCCATTACCATTAATGTCAAAATGGCATCCTCGAAATCGCGGCGTATGAAGGGCGGTGTTTTCACTAAAGTATCAAAAAAAGCAGCCGCTGATTCGCCATCATTGTTACTGAATAAGGCCTCAGATGAAAGAGCATTTGCCGCATCTTTAAAGAATTGGATAAAATTATAAAACGACTGACACTCAGCGCGTTTTTTCAATAAATCTTTCAATTGAATAATCAATAAACTATCAGCATCAGAGTCCCACGGCACTTGCTTTTTACGCAGCAAAATCTCATACCCACGAATATACGCCAGATGCTCAGCGCGACTTGCCTTTGCACACAAAGGATGCTTTGCCAAATGAATAAATGTTGCACACGATGGATTTTGCAGAAATGCTGAAAAATTCATTAAAAAACTACCAACAGGCGTATCTTTCAAGGAAACACCAGCAGAGTCATTCGGTGTAATACCATACAAAGAAAGCTCAGATTTAAGGCGGCGTGTAAGTGCCTGGTTCGGTGTTACAATAGCGATTGAAGATTCTGTTTCAAATAACTTTTCACGCACAATTGCCGTTATAACGCGTGCCTCTTCTGCCTGACTTGCACATTCAATTAATACTGGATTTGCGCTAGACTCTGTTTTTTTATCAAACGGCGGTGCCTTAAATAAAGCCATTGCATCACAGCGGCGACCTACAGAGAAATCATCCGGAGCCTCACCAAGATCTGGCACATTTTGAGGGTTCACTTCCAAATATGAGCACAAATCAAATAATGTATGCTGTGGATGTGATCGCATATTCGCAACACGCACAGGATCAGAAGCACCATCTAAACCTGGCAACACGACAATACCATTTGGCAAATCATGCACAGCCTTTAAAAGTGCACGCGTTGCTGGCACAGTCCCCGTTGTACCTGCAATCACAATAGGATGGGACGGTGGATTTTTTTTCAAGTTTTCGGCCAAGATACGCATCGCCTGTTGACGTCGCCATGATTCAGTAACAAGCCCACGCTTTGCCATTGCCTGCGGCAAATGATGCGTTAGAATTCTTAAGTTTTGAAAGGCATCTTGCACATGCGCTGGCGCATTTTCGTACAGCTTTGAATCATACTGGGATTCAAGCAATTCAACCGATACATCACTGATAATACATTCATCGTGCAGCGTTATCAGATATTCAGCAATCGAAAATACTTTTTTCACATGCATCGTTGCAGGCAAAAAATCCATAACCATTGCTAAACGTTCAAACGCACCAATAGCTTTTGGAAGATCTTCAATTTCTTTAAGTGAGAAGGGATTCTTAGATTCAAGATCAGCCAGTGAATGAAGTGTCGGTAAAACAAAATGGGCCCTAGTGTCATTTACCAAAGATTCCTTAAGACCCATTACACCGCGATTTGTCGGTAACCACACATGCGTAGCTGCGCGTGCAAAGGGGGAGTCAGTATTAGTATCACTTTTTAAAAAACTAGCGAGTGTTTTTAAAAAACACAGGCCAAATGGTATATTACAAATCTGCCCCATGCGATACCACTTTCATAAACGTTTGCATCCACGATGTCACGGTCTTAACGCATAATACAGCATCTACACCATCATGAGGAACACGTTCGTACAAATCCTGAACATCCGCATATGTCCAATGTTTTACTATATCAAAAGCCGCATCAAGTGCAGCATGATTATAAAACAACCCAACCCAAAATGATGTGACAGCCATCATATGTTCGATATCGCCACTATCGGCACCACGAAGTTCAATAAAACGTTTCAAACGAACTTCTGGAAATGCAATTGAGATTTGATCATCAAAATCAGCTAATGTTGCAAAGTCACCTTCAAATCCAGGTAAAATGCCATTCATAAAATCAACGAATGACTGGCCAGCCATTTCATGATACTGGCCATCGCGCTTAATAAAATACATTGGCACTTCAAGCAAATAATCCACATAACGCTCAAAACCAAAATCATCATCAAATACAAATGGTAATATGCCCGATCGATCAGGATCCGTATTTTGCCAAACCAGTGTACGATATTGTTTGTATCCAGAGTCCTTACCTTCAACCATGGCGGAGTTCGCAAAATAAGCTGCCACCAACGGTTGCAAAGCCATGCCAACACGCATCTTGCGCGCCATGTCAGCTTCGGATGAATAATCTAAATTCACCTGCACCGTGCAGGTGCGCGTCATCATATCAAGCCCCATAGTACCCACAGTTTCCATGTAACGGCGCATAATCGCATAGCGACCTTTTGGCATCCATGGCACGGAATCGCGCGTATTATAGGGATCAAAACCTTTAGCTAGGAATGTTACACCAAGTTCTTTTGACGCAGCGTTCAAATGTTCATGATGCAGAGTCAATTCTGCACGAACTTCGTCCAACGTTTTTAGCGGAGCACCAGCAAGTTCGAACTGCCCGCCAGGCTCTAAACTAATGGATTGATTCTTAATAGGATCATGCAATCCTATCAGCTTGTTATTTTCATGAAGCGATTTATCATAGCCAAATTGCTTAAAGAACGTCAAAAGCTCTTTAATACCACTTTTACCAGCATATGGCACACGCGTATTGTCAAGTCGCAACACAAATTGTTCATGCTCGACACCAATTCGAAAATCACGTTTAGGTTTACATGCTTTTTCAAAAACGGCGATCAAATCAGCTTTTTTTAGCACGATTAACTTCCTCTTCCAGATAAATGCCTGTACCCAGGCGCTTTAAAGCATCACGCAAAGAATCATTTGAGACTGTGCTAATTATAGATTCAATTTCTGTTTGTGCTTCAGCTTTTAATGGTTTTGGCGAAGCTATTTTGCCAGGCATTTTCTTAACTACGAGACCAGCTTGGAATCTCAACTGTGCGACGGCATTGTACCCAAAATATCTATTAATTCGATCAATGATTTGCGGGGATTGCGCCTGCAATAATGGAATCGCCGCTGATAAACAACGAATTTGCAATACCCCTTCGGTCTTTTTATTGAGTGGAAATTTCAAGTGAACAACTTGTGATAACTCAGCAAAGCGGGGCCCAACAATATTCGCCCAATCCAACAACACCTGCACGTAGGCCGCCCCATAACGCTCGATAAGCGGTTTTAAAAGCACCTTCGTCGTCACAGAAATTTTATTAATTCCGTAGCGTTTTGGTTCTCGATCGGCTATGCCTGGTATAGAATTTTTGTTTATCATACGTACCCTTATGCCGGCTTCACCTGTTTTTGTCAATTCAGATATCACGCAACCCAACGTACTAACATTAAGAGAACACCTTTTAAATTGGTATTTTGCGTGCAAACGAACTATGCCTTGGCGCGCAGAAATCGACAAAACACCAAATCCCTACCATGTGTTAGTCAGTGAATTTATGCTGCAACAGACGACGGTGCAAGCTGTCATTCCTTATTTTGAACGATTTATCGCACGATTTCCAACGATTGAAACACTTGCAGAGGCCTCTCTTGATGACGTATATGCCTTATGGCAAGGGCTTGGCTATTATTCGCGCGCAAAAAATTTACATACAACAGCTATACAAATTTGTGCTCTTGGTACATTCCCGCAAGATATAGAAACGTTAAAAACATTAGCGGGCATTGGCCCATATACCAGTGCATCTATTTCAGCTATTGCATTCGATCACCCAACAATGCCCGTTGACGGCAATGTCATGCGTGTGATGTCACGTCTGTTTGCTATTTCTGAACCTAAGGGGTCCAAATTATTTGAACAATCACAAAATGTTGTTCATATTTTTTCAGGGAAGCAAGACAATACCCACAGCGCACAGGCATTGATGGAACTTGGCGCACTTGTTTGTAAGCCAAAGAATCCTTTATGTGAAATATGCCCCCTCGCCCATGATTGCCAAGCTTTTCAAACACAGTCCGTCGATCAATACCCGATACTGCTCGTGAAAGCAGTAAAACCAAAACGTGTTGCTACAACGTATTTCATCACAAATCAAGATGGGCACGTACTGCTGATGAAACGTCCTGATAAAGGGCTGTTTTCGAATATGTTTATATTCCCAACGACATGCTTTGATTTTGACCCCGTCTCATTGCCTAATTTAACAATTTTAAAACAACACACAAAACCTATCAAACATGTATTCAGCCATTTTGATTTAGAATTAACCGTTATCTGTGCTGAAACAACAGACGCAATCCCAGGAATTTGGGTTGCACCAGCCGATTTAGCAAAATATGGAATGCCAACACTCATGCATAAAGTGACGAAAGCTACAAAAATATAAAATTTGATTTAAGCTAAAAGATACAGATAACAAAAGCACAGAAATTCAAATTGGCGTCCGAATTTTAAATCGAATGCCTGCCCTTGGCGTACCTAAAGGCAGACGTATTGCATAAGATTTTAACTAAAATGAGGATAGAAACGTCTTAGTTTTTTTTGTGCAGCAACGCGGCAGCATCCGACTGAGCCAATTTCACGTCTCGAACATTAATTTAAAGAAAAAAAAATACGCATTAACAGAATATTAATAATAATTATGCTATCATATATTTGTAAAGTTGAAGATTAATGCATATAACATAATCGAGGAAGTTCGTAAATGAATCACAGCATCATCAAGAAAATATCACTTTTACGCAGTGTGCAAGTTTCTCTAGTTAATCAACAATTCTAAAGCCAAAGGTCTTTCAGGATTTACGATTGTGTTAAACAT
>CAIOTO010000172.1 GCA_903861255.1 uncultured Alphaproteobacteria bacterium
GGAAACATTGTTTCCAATACATGCCAATCTTCATTGAGTCCTGCATTAATCATTACAAAATCACTATATATTTAATTTTATATTTATCAGATTAACATAATTGACTCCACCTAGCCAACTCTTAGGTTAGCGCTTATGGGGATTAACCCCCTTCTCATCAACAAGTGCCATCAAATGATTCATAATTAAATCATTTTTCATCAAGATGGCAACTTCTTTTGTATTGTGAAAGACTACCTTGAAAATATAAAAATCTTTTAAAGGGGTGCTTCCTTTTTCATCCGGCGGACATTGTATTAAATGCCTTGTAACAAAAGGATTGCTTAAGAAGATTTCCAATTCATCTACGTGCTCTCCAAATTGTAGTTTTTTGAAAAGACTCTCGCACGGACTTGATTTCCCAGTACCCTCTGGAATATAAAATTGCTGGTTTTGCGCAAGATGATCAAAAAACCCATCTGTATCAATCAAAATCCCAAACGTTTTATTAAAGATAAAATCACTGTTTTTAAAAGCTTCGGAAATAAGATCGTCAGATCGATTTGTTGAAGCACGCAAAATTAATATTCGCGCGCCTTCGTTGGCTAAAAGTTCGTTAAGTTTTTCTATTTTATCAAAAGGAGCCTTGGAAAAATCAGAAGACGCTGTAAGCTTTTTGAAAAGCCTTAAAATTTGATCATCATCGAGTGATTCGATATCCTTATCTTTAAACTCGTCATATTCATCTTTACCCAGGAGATATTCCATACCAAGCGATTTGAAATAGTCTGTAGGTTTAAAAAGGTGTTTATTGCTAGGTGCTAGCAAGAGGTGACTTAAAGAGAAACGATCCCATTTTTGGATCTCTACATCAACTCCGTAATGCTTAAAAAGGTCAGGCGCTTTTGTTTCTCCCCAGTTAATGGGTGGAAGAGTATACCCTTCGCGGATAATGGGCTTAGCTTTTCTGGGGGGATCGGTGTATTCAGGGCGAAAAGAATTGAGCGCTGTTACAGCAAACATGGCTGAGTAATCTTGAGTGGGAAGTGCTGCAGGTGCCGCATATAGGCGCGATGAACGAAATTCATTGCCAGTACCTACGTCCGAGAAAAGCCCATTCCTCATAAAATCAAAAGAAGCTTTAGGTTTAATATCTTGTAAAGAACCCTGATAGAGGTCTTTTTGTGTAATGTCAAAAGATCTAGCAGCAGGATCGGCGTCTAGATAATCTTGATAGAAATCCATTTGTTTAGCCTGATAAGCACTCGCTGTGGGAGGCACACTTGCCCATACGGTTGTTTTGCATGCTACGATAAATAATAAAACGTGTCTAAGCAGCATTTTGGATCCATACTAAAAATCAAAATATACTCAAAACATAGCATACTATTATTTAATTCCTTATTAACATATGTATGTTTAATCAAAAACAAATCACCTTAGCGATACAGGCTGTTTGTTTTAGTAAAAACAATATGAGAAGCATTTCATATACAAATCTCGCTAGAATTGCTAAATTGTCATCATCAAATAATTTAAAAGGTCCATACTGATACCCTCTTGTGTCTTCCGCGGGCTCCCGGCTCCGCCCTCGGGCTACGGCCGTGGCGAGTGACCCGCGGATCTAACGGTGCATGAGCTAATTTAGATCCCCGGGTTAAGCCCGGGGACGACAAACGAGATGGTGTTTTTGAAGTGTGGAATAACACGAGATGACAATGGACTATAAAACAACTGTTTTTTTGCCTAAAACTAACTTTTCAATGCGTGCCAATCTTGCCGCGCGCGAGCCAGAAATCTTGGCTAAGTGGGAAGCCGATGGTTTGTACAAACAGCTTCGCACACAGAGCAAAGGCCGGCCAAAGTTCGTGATGGCGTTCGGCCCACCGTATGCCAATGGAAATATCCATATTGGACACGCACTATCAGAGGTCTTAAAAGATATCGTCAACAAAACCGCACAGATGAATGGTTTTGACGCGGGTATGATTCCTGGTTGGGACTGTCATGGGTTGCCGATTGAATGGAAAATCGAAGAACAATACCGCGCAAAAGGTCTTAACAAAGATGACGTTGATCCGCTGGCATTTCGCGGCGAATGTCGCACGTTTGCTGCACACTGGACAGAACTTCAAAAAGTAGAGTTCAAACGTCTTGGTATCGTTGCGGATTTTGATAATGCTTATTCAACGATGGCTTTTGAAACAGAAGCTAAAATCGTGGCTGAGCTTGGCAAATTTTTGATGAATGGGTCGCTGTATCGCGGCCTTCGCCCAGTTATGTGGTCAGTTGTAGAGAAGACAGCATTGGCTGACGCCGAGGTTGAGTATAAAGACCACACCAGTGATTCTATTTATGTCGCGTTTAATATTATTAAATCAAACATCGCTGCATTGACGGATGTGTCTGCTGTTATTTGGACGACGACGCCGTGGACAATTCCAGGTAATCGCGCCATTGCGTATGGTGAGGAAATCGAATATGTGGTGATCAAAGCGTCACGTGCGACTGATCTTATCGCTTCTGGTCGTCAGTTCTTGGTGGCGAAAGATTTGGCGTCTGCATTCTGCAAAGCTGTTGGGTTGGACGACTTTGAGGTTGTCTTTAAATGCACGGGGCATGAACTTGCAGGAAGCGTTTGTGCGCATCCATGGCGTGGTCATAAAGATGCCAAGAAAGGCTATGATTTTGACGTGCCATTTTTGCCAGGTGATCATGTTACGACAGATGCAGGTACAGGTCTTGTGCATACAGCGCCTGGTCACGGTATAGAGGACTTCGAAGTTGGCAAGAAATTTGGCATCGCTGTTCCTGAAACTGTTCAAGGTGATGGTACGTATTATGAACATGTGCCACTGTTTGCAGGCTTGCACATTTTTAAAGTGAACCCAGCTGTGATTGCTGCTTTGACTGAAGTTGGCGCCCTTTTGCATACAACCAAGTTGGTGCATAGCTATCCGCATTCATGGCGCTCAAAAGCGCCGTTGGTTTACCGTACGACTGCACAATGGTTTGTATCGATGGAAACGAATGATTTACGCAAAAAGGCACTCGATGCCATCGAAGGTGTTGAATGGTTCCCGGCTTCGGGTAAAAACCGCATTAAAAGCATGGTTGAATCCCGCCCTGATTGGTGTTTGTCACGTCAACGTGCGTGGGGTACGCCTATGACGATTTTCGTGAATAAACGTACCGGCGAGCCGCTTCGTGATCCAACTGTTCATCAGCGGATTGTGGATGCGATTGCAATTGAGGGCGCAGATGCATGGTTCAAAACCGATGGCGCTGCGTTTTTAGGGACGGATTATAACATTAATGATTATGAAAAAATTAACGACATTCTTGACGTTTGGTTCGACAGTGGGTGTATTCATTCTTTTGTTTTGCGTGATGACCCAAATCAAAGTTGGCCAGCGGATGTCTTTCTCGAAGGATCAGATCAACATCGTGGTTGGTTTATGTCATCTTTGCTTGAAAGTTGCGGAACAACCGGACTGGCGCCTTATAAAAAAGTCGTGACACATGGATTTGTTCTGGATGAAAAAGGCTATAAAATGTCAAAATCGCTGGGCAATATTGTGGCTCCGGCAGAGGTGATTCAAAAATACGGCGCTGATATGCTGCGTCTTTGGATTGTGAATTCTGATTACACCGAAGATTTGCGCATTGGGAATGAAATTCTAAAGCATCAAGAGGATATCTATCGTCGTTTTAGAAATACGTTGCGTTATCTGCTTGGTGCACTCGAGGGCTTTTCAGAAGCAGAGGTGCTTGATTCACATCAAATGCCACCGCTTGAACAATGGGTGTTGCATCGTTTGAAAGAAGTTGAGACAGCACATCAGAAATCGATCGAGGCGTTTGATTTTTCAGCGTTCTATATGGAATTGCATCATTTATGCGCTGTTGATTTGTCAGCGTTTTACTTTGATATTCGCAAGGATTCGTTGTATTGCGATGGTATGGATTCAATTCGCCGCCGCGCAACACGCACAGTAATGAATCAAGTGTTTTTGTGCCTGACGCATTGGTTAGCGCCTGTGCTTAGCTTCACGGCCGAGGATGCATATCTGGAGTATCAAACGCAAACAGGCGTGGTAGATAAGGCTAGCATTCATATGTCGCAATTTCCAAAGTTACCTGCGACATGGCATCAGCCTGCACTTGCAAAGCGTTGGGACGAGATTCGTGATATCCGCCGTGTGATTACATCTGCGCTGGAATTAGAGCGTGCGGCGAAGACCATTGGGTCAAGCTTGCAAGGTGATGTGGCGCTTTATATTTCAGCGGAAAAGGCGGCTGTGTTGCAGGGCCTTGATTTGGCTGAGTTGTGTATTACATCAGCGGCTGAGATCGTATTGGCGCAATCACCAGCGGGCGCGGTGACATTAGATGATGTGCCAGGTGTTGGCGTGGTTGTGAATGTGGCAGAGGGCGGAAAATGTCAGCGTTGTTGGCGCGTTTTGCCTGAAGTTGGCGATGTAAATTCCGATCGAGAGCATAAAGATATATGCGGTCGGTGCGAGGAAGTGGTTATAGCGGTTCAATTATAAATTGATTATAAATTCGCCAATGCAGTTTTCCTATGGCTTGACCATAGGATCCACAGAATACATGGCCCCTCCGATCACGCGGTGAGGAAACTAAAGAAAGGGCAGTTAAAACTGGATCCCCATTTTCAAGGGGATGACAGTTAAAACTGTTTATTCACCTAAACCGAGCGTCCTTAGTAGAGGAATAATAGCGGCAAGATTTCGATTACGACGCCCCTCTACGCAGCCACCTTGAGTTGTCCAATTTTCAGGAATTCCTAACAAGTAATGAACAAAACCAGGATTATCGCGCTCAACGAAATCATGAACAATTCCAACTAACCTACAAAATAACTCAGTATCATCTGCTGAAAGGCCAGCGAAATACCCAGGCAATTGCCCAGCTACGCTGTTTATACTGTCCGCTTGCCCGTTCGCTTGTAGGATTGCAACGGCTCTGTCACGTGCTTGTTCTGCGGTATAAATATGGCCATCTCTATTTTGACCTAATCTTAGCGAGCGAAGGATATTAAGAATTCCGGCATTATGTGCACCATAAAAACCATCATACGCATGAACATCTAAATCTTGTGCGTTGGTTGGATTCACTGCAGTGAATGCGGCCAAGATAGGTATAAACAAGTCACGCTGTGCCTGAATAATTGGATAATCCACTCGTTCCAGGATGTATCTTTCTATATATTCACGCTGCCCGATAATCTGCATATTAGCCATACGTTCTTGCAATGCCTCAAATTCAAATAAATCCCTATCAACAGCCAAGGCTGCTTCATTATCAGCAATTCTTTGTTGCTCAAGCAGAAGGAATCCTGCTGGTGTTGCGCCTGGATTGCGTTCAAGAAAATCATAATATCCTATTATCTGTTGTTCATTGCCTCCAAATACAGTAAAAGGGTCCTCATCAACATGTGCCGCGACTGCAACAAAAGGATTGGCAACATGTTCTTGGTATACAGCCTGGATGCCATATTGATCCCGTTCAGCTGAACGTCTAACACGTTCTTCTTGCTTATTAATTAAATACTCATCTGCAGCTCGTTGATCTTCCGTTGCTAAAATAGCCCAATGAGTGAAGTCATCTTCGTTTAGTTGGGAAGGATCCATACAAAACCCTGATTGCGTCACGAATGCTGTTGTTAAAAGTAATATTATTTTTTTCATATCCGTCTTTCTTTTCATTTATTTAAATTTACCGTATGTATCATATATAGTAGCTTTAAATAAATATTCAAGAGAAGGAAATGTTTTTTTACAAAAGATGCGCTCGATCGAACATTAAAAGCCATTTCTAAGACTAAAATTACTTATAATGCGAATAACGAATAACCTGATTCGGGTTCAAAAACATACGCATTTTGTTTTTATCAGTTGCGCATTTATGAAACGCAACATGTTCGCAATCTTCATTAATTAAATCTTGGAGACCTCTGACGTCAATGCCAAACGCTATGTCCATATCAATGAATATAGTCATGTTAAAATCAGCATATTGTTCGGTCTGAAGGGCAATGACGGTAAAGCACACACGCTCTCCAGACTAATGCTCATTCAATTGCAAAACTGTATACACAGGCGCCTTAATCTTCTCGCGTCCTTTTAGTTCAGGAATTTCGATAATAGCGGCAACTTCTATAACGGTTCCACCTGCCATTTTAATAAGTTCAATAGCGGCATTAGCAGTGCCACCGGTTGCGATTAAATCATCAATCACGACAACTTTATGGCCCGGTTTGATGCTGCCTTTGTGCAATTCAAAGATATCTGACCCATACTCTTTTTTGTAGTCAACCTTAAATTTTTCTGCTGGTAACTTGCCAGGTTTGCGCACGAGTGCAAATGCAGTCTTGAGTCGATCAGCAAGTGCAGCGCCAAAAATAAAACCTCTGGATTCAAGGCCAACGATTGCATCAATGTGTTGCCCTTTATAACGCGCCTCCAAACGATTCATACATATTTGAAAGGCTTTTGGATCGTCCAGCATTGTTGTGATATCGAAAAACTGAATGCCTTTCTTAGGAAAATCAGGAACCACACGCACAGAATTTTTTAAATAACTTGGATCTGTTTTGTTTTCCACGACATGTTTTTCAGAAACATGATTTTTTGTATCATGTGTGGACATTTTGAACGCAAGGAAAATAGCCGCTAGAGCTGCCGCCCCCATAATAGAAGTCTTTACTTTATTCACAGCTCAACCCTTTCAATTTCATAATTTAAACGCACCACGGAAATGGTAGCAGTATTTTTAAGAAATTGTAAACGGCTCGCGCACCTTTCGGAATGTCTGCCGTGCCTTTTGCTGTGCAAATTTGAAATAAATCAACATAGGACGGCGGCGTTTTTGACGGATAATCCCTTTGTAAAACGTATATGACCACACCGTTGCTGGCGGCACGTTGCGAAATACATGACCCAAACGTGTCGCGACAAGCCCAAGCTTTTTGTGTGATAACGGCGATACAGGGCCGTAGGTGAATTGAATAATATGCCCAGTCGGACTCAACGTATTTTGAAACGCTGTGACTAAATCCAGCTGCTCTTCTTTGTTCAAATTAATCAGCGGAATACCCGAAATAATCGTCTCAACGTTGCACACAACCTCAGGCGGCAATAGCTGATCCAACTGTGTTGCATCGCCTTGAATGATCGTTATATCGGGGAAATTATTTTCTAAATACTGGCATAGTTCGCGGTCAAGTTCGACGACGATCAAGCGATCTGCATTAAGCCCTGCATCCAGCAATCCGCGCGTGAATCGCCCCGTACCTGCACCAACTTCGACAACATAAGTTTCAGTGCTAACGCGCACATGCCGCGCCACCATTTCGGCAAGCGCTTTTGAGCTTGGTGCAACGGCGCCAAGTGCTTTTGGATTTTTAATCAAACGTTTCAGGAACAACATGTTTTCCTGGTGGTTTGAGACACGTTTAATGCGTTTAGTGAGTATCATTTGTCCGTATTTTCTGGCTCCATCATACAAGCCATCTATCGTCGTCTGATCATTCTCATTTTCGCATAAGACCAAACAAACCCTGGGGTATATTCATCCATGATCCTACCACACGTTCTTGGGTATACGCACGTGAAAAGAGGTCGGCGGTTTAGATCTCAATAGACGCTCATCCTATGATTAACATCTGTTGTTTTGTGGATAAGGAGCATTAAGGAACGTGTATTTTGTGACGCGGTGATTAATCGACGTATTTACGGCAAAATTTGCGGTGAATAATCTTGTGCATGCGGCAAATAAGCGCTATAATTACCTTAAAACATGCGGTGATTAATATGTGGATCTTCGAAAATCAAGACTGGCCTAACTTTACCTGGAATGAAAATATCTTAAGTCAAAAATTGGCTTTGATACGTTATCGTCAGGGGCTTTTACTTGGAAAAATGGAAAATATTGGTTTTGAGCTGAGGCAAGAAGCGAGTCTTAAAACATTAACAGATGATGTCATAAAATCAACCGCCATTGAAGGAGAAAACTTAAACCGTGAAGAAGTGCGCTCTTCCATAGCGCGTCGCCTTGGTTTAGATATCTCTGGCCTTATACCTTCGAGCCGGAATGTTGAAGGCGTTGTTGAAATGATGCTTGACGCAACACAAAGGTTTTTAGAACCGTTAGATGCTGAACGTCTTTTTAACTGGCATGCTGCATTGTTTCCAACAGGTCGTAGTGGGATGCATCGCATTATTGTTGGAAATTGGCGAACGTTAGAAAATGATCCCATGCAAGTGGTTTCTGGCCCTTTAGGCCGAGAGAAAGTTCATTTCCAGGCCATTGGCGCCGATAAAATTGAACATGAAATACAAACATTTCTAGCATGGTTTGAAAATAAAAATGATATAGATCCTGTGCTTAAAGCTGGAATAGCACATCTTTGGTTTATAACCATCCATCCCTTTGAAGATGGTAATGGCCGTATTGCCAGAGCACTTTTGGATATGGCATTAGCACGTGCAGATGGCACCTCGAGTCGTTTTTATAGCCTATCGAGTCAAATAGAGCGCGAGCGCAAAGATTATTACAATCAGCTCGAACAACAACAACGCGGATCGATGGATATAACTGGTTGGATCGAATGGTTTTTAGGCTGTCTTGGGCGCGCAATTTCAAGTGCTGAAGTTACACTTAGCAATGTTTTGTTTAAGGACAAATTGATGGATAAAATCAATCAAAAACCAATTAATGACAGGCAACGCTTGATCATCAATCGTATGTTGGAAGATGATTTTAAGGGATATATCAATACGTCCAAGTACGCCAAGCTTGCAAAGTGTTCAGCTGATACGGCAC
>CAIOTO010000173.1 GCA_903861255.1 uncultured Alphaproteobacteria bacterium
AAATATTTTTTTTAACATTATTCTATAATAATTCATTCTATTTCTCAATATTTTTTATATAAACTAATTTATAATACAATAATATTAAAAAACAGTTAATGTTGCACGTTAATGGCATAAAAAAGCTCGGAATAAATCCGAGCATTTTCTAAGTTAAATATGAAATGATTATTAAACAGAAAGTAATTCCAATGGAATTCCTGGTTGCTTTTTGCTTGCGCGAATAACCATGCGTGTTTTGATTTGTGATACTAATGGGAACGTTGAAAGTTGAGTAGATAAGAAATTCTGGTATGCATCAAAATCTTGCGCAATAATTTTAAGTAAGAAATCTGCGCCTCCGGTTACCATGTAGCATTCGCGTACAAGTGGCCATTCTTGAATTTTCTCTTCAAAAATACGTAAATCTGCATCGTTTTGGCTTGTAAGTGCAACTTCTGAAAAAATTGTTACCGTGAAACCGAGCATTTGTGGGTTCAGATGTGCGTGGTAGCTTGCAATAATTCCTTGATCTTCAAGTGCATTAACACGACGTAGGCATGGAGGAGCTGAAATTCCTGCTCTTTTTGCGAGTTCTACGTTTGTTATACGGCCTGTGTTTTGTAGGTCGTTTAATATACTAATATCGATCTGGTCTAACTTGCCATTCATCTGTGTATCTCCGTCTTGCTGAAATTTTTCTAATCTATATAGAAAGTTATATTGCCATTCGGGCTTAAAATTGTCAATAAATTTTAATTTGAACTAACATACTTATTTCGCATGAGATGGATATTTATATATTAAGCCTGGAGAAATGCTGATACGCGTAAATTATGAGGCGAAATCTCATGCCACTTTTCAACTGTAGATTCACAGATAGCAATGCCGCATGTTGGAAATGCACGTGCAAGTGTGGGGTCTATTGCACTCAGCATTTGGCTAAGTCCTGGGTTATGTCCAACAAGCATAATGTCTTTATGGAGAGGAGAAAGTGTTTGAACTTTATGCCATAAGCATTCAACGCTTGCCTGATAGAGCGAATCATCATAGTGAATTTCGGCACTATTTGGTAAAAATGGTTTTATTCCATCTAATGTTTGTCGCGTACGGCGTGCGTTCGAGCACATGATGAGTGATATATTATCAAGCTTGCCGTGAATCTTTTGACGAATAGCATCAATTTCGTGCATACCCGTCATAGTTATGGTACGTTCACGGTCATTTTTGCCGTATTGTTCAAGCTGAGCTTGCGCATGGCGCATAATTGTAATACGTAACATATCGGTTATAGAATTTTAATACATTTCTATTATCATTAGGATAGTACACTTTTTAATCTGGCGCAATTCGTAAGGATAAAAATATGACAATTTTTAATAAAAATAATTCAGATTTACAATTATGGCTTTCTGTTCTGAGGTCAAAGGGGATTGGTGCCAAGACTTTTTGGCAGCTATATGCAAAGGATCCTTTGTTTTCCGACGTTCAGACGGTAGACGTGAGTGAAGAAATGCAACAACATATTGATTTAGGATTCTCCTTTTGCGCTGGATTTGATGAATCCTACCCAGAGAAACTCCGCAGTTTGATTGATGCGCCGCCAGTCTTTAGTTATGCAGGTGATGTGTCGTTATTGCAACAGCCATGCATTGGTATTGTTGGTGCACGTAATGCTTCGCCAGGCGGGAGGCGTTTGGCCTTTGATATTGCGCATGAATTAGGGAAGGCTGGGTTTATAACTGTCTCCGGTATGGCGCGTGGCATTGATGGTGCAGCGCACGAAGGTAGCATTGAAACGGGCACAATTGCTGTTTTAGCTGGTGGTGTTGATGTGATTTATCCGCCAGAGCATGCAAAGTTGTACGAAAAATTGCGCGGGGCAGGGGATACTAAGCCTAAGGGATGTGTAATTTCAGAGATGCCATTGGGAACAGCGCCTGCCGCACCATTGTTTCCACGTCGTAATCGCATTATTGCTGCGTTGTGTGATGGTTTGGTCGTGATTGAGGCCGCTGCTAAATCAGGTACGTTGATTACGGCCATGCATGCAATGGAATTGGGGCGAGATGTTTTTGTGGTTCCTGGTTCGCCATTAGACCCGCGAAGCCGAGGCGGTAATGCCTTGATTAAACAAGGTGCTATATTGGTTGAATCAGCTGAAGATATTTTAGCGCATTATGTGGATAATAAGCCCAGGTTACGTAGATCATTAGAAGAACCAAAGCAAAAACAGTCAGGGATGATACCTGTAAAACCTATAAATACAACATCGAAGGTTATTGATAATTCTTTGCACTCAGATATATCCAGCAATGGTGATTGGTTTGCGTGTCTTGGGCTTGACCCTTTGTCAATTGAAGAAATTATGCTTCAAAACAAAGGCTTACTTGCGTCTGAACTGTTTGTTCAGCTTGCATCTCTTGAAATGGATGGGGTGATTAAGCGTTTTCCTGATGGCCGTATTGCAAAGATTTTTAGGTAGGGGGCATTAATCGCCAAAACCATCGTCTCCACCGCCACCGGAATCCCAATCACTTGAGCTTCCGACATTTGAGTACCCACTACTTGAATAGCTACTATCTGAGGTTCCATTGCTATGTGAGGAATTGCCAGCAGATGGTGCTGCGCTCTCTGAAGAAACAGAACTTGTCTCTGTATTCGTTTTAGACTTGCTACCAGATATTGTGCTGCTTATATCATTTGCAATCCAACCTTTCAAAAAACCATTTGTATCCGATGTGTGTGAGGAATTTCCCCCACCGGAATAGGAGATTGAACGATTAGAACTCTCATATGAATTATTAGTCACGTTAGGTTTTGGAAAATATTTTTCTAGAAATTCATTCCAATCACTATTGTACTCACTTCTTAATTTTAATGCTTTGCTCCATGCTTCATTGTCTCGCTCTCTTAGCTTTTTGGCCCTTGCTATGTATACGTCCTGTTTTTCACCATCAAACTTAGCGTACCGTGAGAATGAACGTGAAATAAGGGGTTCTAGGCGCATTGATCTATTGAAAATGGATGTGGCATCATGCAAAACAGAGCGTGTAATCATTGCTTGAGCTGGTTGCGAAAAGTTTAAAGAGAGTATGATTGATGCAAGGATATTAAATAGGGAGAGTGTGTTAGTTCTTCTGATTTTCATATGAGGAGAGCTGCCAGCAAGGTTTGTATATTAACTTTAGCAGGTGAATTTTGGGTCCGTAAATATTATATTTTCTGAATAAGCATCACGCCATCATCCAGTGGCACAATCGATACTGTAATATCTGTGCGAGCAAACATCACCTCGTTAAAGGCTGCTATGTAATGCGCATTCAAATCAGTCGATTCCGGATTTAAAACTTCACCATCCCATAAAACATTATCAACAGCGATAAATCCACCAGGTGCAAGTAATTCAAGGCAGAAATTGACATAGCGCTCATAGTGCTTTTTTGATGCATCGATGAAAATGAAATCAAAGGGTTCTATCGAATCCGCTATAAGTTGTTGCAGAACAGTAGGTGCGTCACCATAAATAAGTTGAATACGATCAGAAACACCTGCTTCTGCCCAAAAGCGTTTCGCAAGTTTTGTCCATTCTTGATTGCGGTCGATGGCAACAATTTTGCAGGTCTCATCTGTAGCTTCGGCAAAGGTGAGGGCGCTAAATCCAGTATAGGTCCCAAGCTCAAGAATTCGTTTTGGCTTTGTAAGACGCAATAAAAAGCTCAAGAAATGCGCAAGCTCAGGCCGTATTTGCATATGACCTTCGGGCATTTTTTTATTTTGTTGTTGGATTTTCTCTTGCGTTTCTGAAAGAGTTACACATTTTGCAAGATAAGCAATTAGCATGCTACCCGTCACTTGTCTTCCCCGGGCTTGACCCGGGGATCTTGTATTTGTTGAAGCGGCATATAGTTGATTTTCTTATATCTAATTGTTTGCCTTCGAAACTTTATAGATCCCCGGATCAAGTCCGGGGATGACACGGAGGTGACGGGCTGATTTTTAAAAGTGGCGGGTAGGATGTGCAATTATTTTGTCGTTCATTCTGCTTTGTTTGAATCTTCTTCGATATATGATTCTGAATTTTCGTCCACATCAACTCCAGATATCGCTGGCTGTATAACACTTGCAAGCATTTTGTGTATGCGTTCTGCTTCGTCAAAACTTGAATCAAGTTGGAAATGTAGATCTGGCGTATGGCGCAATTGAATCTTTGTGCCAAGATGCTTGCGTAAATACCAGCGTTGCAGACGTACAAAAAGGAGTGCTTTTTCTTGATCTAACCCGCCAAGTGGCATGATATAACATGTCACATGTTTTAGGTCAGGTGAAACATCAACTTTTGTGATAGTAATAGGTGTTGGAAATGACAAAAATCCATTGCCGCTCGGGTTGCGTACTGCTGGTAGGTCGCCTCGTGCAAGAGCTAGTGCCAGATGATGTTTGATTTCCTCTGACACTTTCTTTTGACGGTGACTTGCAGCTTTCGCAGGTACGAATAATTCTAAACGTGACATTAATGAATCCTACAATTGACGTGCGATGGATTCAATTTCGAAACATTCAACCATATCGCCTTCGCGAATATCACTGAAACTCTCAAAAACCATACCGCATTCAAAGGCTTCTTTAACTTCTTTGACTTCATCTTTAAAGCGCTTCAATGACTTGAGATCGCCTTCGTGAATAACAACACTATCACGTAGTATGCGAACCTTTGCCCCGCGTTTAACAGTGCCTTCGGTTACATAGCAACCCGCAACTTTTCCACCAACTTTAGATATCATGAACACGCTACGAATTTCGGCTGTACCTTGGTATTTCTCGCGTAAGGTCGGTGCAAGTAAGCCACTCAAAAGTGCTCGCACTTCATCAAGCATGTCATAGATAATTGAATAGTAACGTATTTCAACGCCATCCCGGCGAGCGAGTTCTCGTGCCTGTGGATTGGCGCGTACGTTAAAGCCAATGATAATGCCACCTGATGCTTTTGCTAGTGTAATATCGCTTTCGTTAATGCCACCAACAGCGCCATGTAGGATACGTGTAGACACTTCTTCGTTACCAAGTTTTCCAAGACTAGCCATGATAGCTTCAAGGGAACCTTGAACGTCAGCCTTTATAACAACTGGCATCTCACGGATTTCACCATTTGCGATACGGCTCATAATGCTTTCCATGCCGCCCTTGGTTTTTACGATAACCTGTTTCTCACGGTGACGACGTTGGCGATATTCTGTGATTTCGCGTGCTTTTTGTTCTGATTCTACAACAAAAAACTCGTCACCCGCAGCTGGAACGCCGTTGAAACCAAGAACTTCAACCGGCATAGAAGGCAGTGCCGTATCAATTTTTTTGGCGTGGTCATTTACAAGTGCTTTGACGCGCCCCCATTCTTGACCAGCCACAAAAATATCACCCATTTTAAGTGTTCCGCGTTGCACGAGAACAGTAGCGATTGTGCCACGACCTTTGTCAATCTCAGCTTCGATAATAACACCTTGCGCACTGCGATTTGGATTTGCTTTTAGCTCAAGAATTTCAGCTTGCAGAAGAATTGATTCTTCTAGCTTTTCAAGGTTCATACGCTTTTTAGCAGAAACATCAACGGCGATAACTTCGCCACCAAATTCTTCGAGCAAAATACCATGTTGTAGAAGTTCCTGACGAACGCGCCCTGAGTTTGCATCTGGCTTATCCATTTTATTAATGGCAACAACGATAGGCACATTAGCCGCTTTTGCATGGTTAATCGCTTCAATTGTTTGTTCCATGATGCCATCATCAGCAGCAACGACAAGTACAACAATGTCAGTTGCATTCGCGCCGCGTGCACGCATTTCACTAAATGCAGCGTGACCTGGTGTGTCAATAAATGTAATTTTTTTGCCAGATTGCATTGTAACCTGGTAAGCACCAATATGTTGTGTTATGCCGCCAGCTTCACCGCTGACAACATCAGTTTCGCGAAGGGCATCAAGTAGTGATGTTTTTCCGTGATCAACGTGACCCATAACAGTTACGACAGGTGCGCGCGGAATAAGGTCAACAGTAGTGTCTTCTAAAATGCCACCCAAGCCAATTTCAATGTCGGAATCAGCTACACGCTTTGGTGTATGACCGAATTCACCGCAAATTAATTCAGCTGTGTCTGCGTCGATTACCTGGTTGATCGTAACCATCATGCCAAGTTTCATGAGTGATTTTACAACATCAGCTCCACGAACAGCCATACGGTTAGCAAGTTCACCAACAGTCATGCTTTCTGGAATAATAACTTCACGTACAATTTTTCCTGCATCACCCTGGTCATCATGGTTTTGCTTAAAGTGCTTTTGGCGCGCACGTTTAACTGATGCAAGTGAACGACCACGTTTTTCTGAATCACCATCTAATACGCGTGTTAAAACGTTTCGATTCAGTTTGCGTGGTGCTTCCTGTGTTTGCCCAGTGCGTGTTCTGACGATAGCTTTTTTAGGATCTGCCTTATTTATTGAAGATGTGTTGGCATCTTCTTCTTCGTCTTTATGACGCGGCTTTGCGGGAATTGCGCGATGATCAGCACGATTCTTTTCTAAAATTGGATCGATAACAAGAGGAATTTGTGCGACAGGCGCACCTTTTACTTGTCCGGGAGCACCTGGACGTGGCTTTGGTGCATAACCTTCAGCTCTGAAAATAATAGGTTGAATGTCATCTTTTGATATTGGTTTTTTCTTAGGGTCAGCGCTGCGTGGCTGATAGGGAGGACGTGCTCCTGTTCCGCCATCAGTGCCTGGACGTCGTTCAGAATACGTGCGATTTTGCCCACCTGTTGGTCTGTCACTATTGTACGGCCGATCACTGTGACGCGGACTGCTTGATGCATTCGAATCACTACGATTACGTGGATTGCTATAAGAGCTGGCGCGTGTATCTGTATGTGTTGACGCTTGTTTTGTTTGATTTTCCGTTGACTGCACATTACTCGTATTATTTGGAGCAACAGCAGAAGACGATTGATCCACAACGGGTGTTTCAACAGAAGCTACTTCAGCATTCTCAGCAATTGCAGACGCTCGTTCAGCTTCTGCAGCTTTAGAGGCTGTTGCTTCCATGGCAGCTTTTGCCTCATTGATTTTCCTTTGAGTATCATCTTCATTTTGACGAATAATTGATTCGCGAAGAACACGCATGCGAACATCAAATTCATTGCCTGTTAGCCCCCTGGACGCCGCAGCTGAAGCCATTGGATCGTCTTTATGTCGATCATGAGCCGTAGTTCGCTTTCGCCTGACTTCAACCTCAACAGTTTTTGAGCGACCATGCGCAAAACGTTGGCGCACTTGATCACGTTCAACAACAGGGCGTGTATCCGTTTTTTTGGTTAAAGTGAGAGTTTTTTTCTCTTCACTTGTACCAATTTTTTCTTCATTTTTATCGGTTGTTCCAGTCATTCCGGTCACAATTACTCAATCTAATGTTAATGTTTCTGTTTAGTCTAGACTACTCTGATTCTTCGAACCAAGCAGCGCGTGCTTTCATAATTGCATCATTGGCAGATTCAATAGACATTGCATCTTCACCCAGTATTTCAACCACTTCATCGCCCGCCAAGTCCGCAAAATCATTGAGTGTTCGAATTCCTGATTCGCATAATTTAAGAAGACTTGCTGCATCTAAATCTTCAAAGCTTATCAGATCGTCGGAAGCACCCATTGAACGACATTTTTCACGCAGTTCTAGGTCACGCTTGCTTAAAAAGCTAAGTGCTCTGTTTTGTAATTCAGCACCGATGTCTTCATCGAGGCCTTCGATTGTTGAGAATTCTGAAACGTCGCTGTAGGCAATATCTTCAACGCGTGAAAAGCCTTCAACAGCAAGTAGTTGCGCTAAAATCTCATCTACATCAAGTGCTGCCATGAACAAATTGGTGCGTGTAGCAATATCTTCCGCTCGACGTTCTTGATCTTCCGCTTCAGTAATGATGTCGATACTCCACCCTGTTAGCTGTGATGCCAATCGAACATTTTGTCCGCGGCGCCCAATAGCTAAACTCAGCTGAGTTTCGATAACAACGACTTGAACACGT
>CAIOTO010000174.1 GCA_903861255.1 uncultured Alphaproteobacteria bacterium
AAAATTAAATCTGAAATTATTATGCACAGAAAATAGTTAATAAATAATAAAAATTCATTTAATTTAAATATTTGAATTAAAGAATTTTACAAATACAGATCATAATAATAAAAACAACTGCCCTGACAGAAATGCTCTCTGGTAAATTTAAAACTTATTGCTTAAAGTTAAGGGACTTAATGCACGCAAAGCGCGAAACTGTTTTAATTCAGTACATTAAAACCTAAAACAAGAGGCACCACATGCACCCAATCATTTCATTCGAAGACTTTGAACAAGTTGAGCTCCGTTCTGGCACTGTTGTCAAAGTCGAACCATTCCCACGCGCAAAAAAGCCAGCATACAAAGTACATGTCGATTTTGGTACGGTAATTGGCGTAAAACAAACCAGCGCACAGGTCACTGCGCATTACACGGAAGAATCGCTTATAGGCAGATCCGTCGTGGGGTGCGTGAATCTTGCACCGCGCAATATCGCTGGCTTTATGTCGGAATTTTTATTGGTTGGTTTTGCGGATGCCGAGGATAAGATTTGCTTGATAAAAGCTGATCCAAAAGTGCCTAATGGGCAGAAATTGTGTTAACTTCTGCCTACCTAAACCCTATTGAAAAGCATCAGCTAAAACATCGTCTATAATCTGCCTTTGTTTCAAAGCATCAAAGCTTGTTTTATCCTCCTGGTTACACAGTTCATAAGACGCTTTCCATAAACACCAGGCCCGCGCTCTAAACCACGTGCTTTCATCCATGTTGACGTTTTGCCTAAATATTTCGCGTGATTTGCCTTTCAAAAATGTCCAAGCAATAACCAGATCACATGCCGGATCACCTATGCCCATACCACCAAAGTCGATGACGCCGGCAAGTTTGTTATCTTGAATCAAAATATTGCCGGGTGCAAAATCACCGTGAATCCAAACGCTTGGTTTTTGCCATTTCGTTAAAATTGCCTTTTCCCATAACATCATTGCTTTGTCACTATCGATGATCCCCGCAAGCCGTTCGATTTGTGCTCGCGCCCCTTTGTCGTAGACACTTACATGATCGCCGCGATACCAATTATGTAGACCAGGAACTGGACCGTGGCTTGTATTTATGCATTGCAGTTCTTTTAAAAATTCCGCTAAATCCAGTGCTATCTGATCTAAGCTGCTATCATCAATATGCACGCTATTCGCACTTTCCCCATCACACCATTTATAAATGGAAAAAAGAAATGGATATTCATCTGATGGCTGCCCCATCTTTAACGGAACGGGGATGGCCACGGTTATATGCGGTTTAAGTAGTGGTAGCAGTTCTTGTTCTTTTGGAACTTTTAACGCATAACTTTCTGCCGTTGGCATTCTGACCAACATGTCTGATCCAAGACGAAATGTGCGATTATCGTGCCCTTGTATTTTTACCGGCTGAATATCAAGATGTGCAAATTCTGGGAACTGATCTGTTATAAGCTTGCGAGCAAGAGATGATGTTATTTGTAATGGTGATTCCGGATTCATCACTTTTCACCCACATACAATTTCATGCCTTCGTGTGAGGCTTCAAAACCAAGTTTCTCATAAAAAGATTTGGCACGCACACGTTTTTTATTCGCCGTTAATTGCACGATTTTTGCACCATGCTGAACGCCATAATCGATAGCCGCTTTAATCATCCATTCACCAATTCCCCTGGAGCGATATTTTTTACGCACACGGACTTCCTCAATTTGAAGGCGCGTTGACCCAATAAAACTAAGGGATGGAATCACTGTAAGATGACAGGTCGCAACAATTTCTGCGCCACGCTCAACAACCATCAAATAGTGATTCGGATCAGCATTTATGTGATGAAATGCATCGATGTATCGCTAATCATGCACGTTCTGGCTTTCCCTGCTTTGCGCTAACTCATCATCTTCAAGGATAAGCTCAATAATGGTTGCAAGATCGGTGAGCGTTGCATTTCGGTGGGTTAGAGTTTGCGGCATTTATGGTTTCCCATTAATTATTGTGCCTTGATGATACACAATTTTCCAATGACTCGGTTAGAAAGTTCACACTACACTGAAAGCATCCTCTTCTTTATTCTTATATCTTCCAGCCAATCTTTAACAGGACCTAAAGGCACACTTTGAATCCTATATGAATCAGTGACAACGGTTGTATTGAATAATGGAACATTAAACAAAAAATATTTTATTTGGTCCAGAAATATATTAACGACGGTTGCGAAAAGACGATATACATCTGTAGTTATTGTTATTTTTTCTGTTAATTCTACCCCCCCACTGATAATTGACACTAATCCATGTTGGGGGTGTATGCCTGCACCACCGCTAAACTCGGCACGGCCTTTTGCTTCATAAGGAAAAAGTGGCCTTTACTGTTTAAAATCATTAGAATTTCCGTAAGGAGTTGAATAAATTCCAAGAACGTTTGGATCTACCTCACAACTATGCGTGTAGGCTTGAGTAGCTCTTCGTTTCTTATCTGTAAAGCAAAACCAATCATTCCAAAGCAGTTTCGCCCCGTAACCAATGTAGGTTAAAAGATGTAGATTATCTTTGTAAAACTTCCGATGTTGTGAAAAATCATAACAAGGTTCTAGACCCGTTAATCCATCAACAGGTTTATTTAAAACAAGAACAGCAATGTCAAAATGATAATTTTTTTCATAATCCGGATGTATAAAATACTCAACAACATGATAAAAAGGGGTTCTTTTTCTATTTATTTCAAAACAAACAGCAGAATTCCTATTCGTCATGTCGAAAAGCTTTGTGTGGGTATGTGCGGCCGTTAAGCACATTCCATCACCAATATAAACAACGGATGCTAAAAATCTAAAATCTGAGTTTCGAGGTTGTTTAAGTTTTGCATCGCAATAATACAGCATACCAACGTTATCATAATGATAGTTTGAACGGGATAGCCGAACGAGAAAACCATCTTCACTGGATTTTGCAACATCCGTTGTTTCATAGTGTGGAGCATAGCTTGCGTATGCAGGTGTAAATGCACTTTCTATGCATATGGTGAATAAAAATACAATAAGCCAAGAGATTTTCAAATGCGAATGTCGTCTTTAATGACCTAATAGATAAATTATTTCATTGCAAACAGATTGATGTCAACGCTCTTTATTGCAAGGCAGGGATCACAAGTTTTGTTTTGAGTTAACCTTGTGATCCCACATTATCGGCTAATGTTGCAGTACTTTAAAAATACCATACAAAATGATGCCGCTCGTCACCGAGGCAGCAACTTGGCAACCGTACTCTTGCACTCGAGGTAATAAACAATAATAGCGCGTATGTTGATTAATGCCTCTACATACACAGGTAGAAATATCCATTAATTGGTGACTAGTGATCCAAGCATCTGCTACATAACTATGATTAACCTCGACATTTTCTCCTTCCGCTTCTTCGTGGCCATCAGTTAAAGGCACCAGAAGCCTATTGTCTTGATTCGACAATTCTGGTTGTAATGGAACCTGATGTAGAACCTGGATGCTATTTCCAAATCCCCTTTCAGCATTATCAAACTTATCCACATTTTCTGTTGCATAACAAAATTTACCCCAAAAATTTATAATAATGATAAGTGCAGTTACTAATTTATTGTATTTCAGCATAAGCGATCTCCTTTTGGATTTCAGACATAAAAAAAGCCTACAGACTGTTTGGTCTATAGACTTGGCTAATAAAAACATAATTCAGCGGATCATGTATCAATCGCAAAAAGGCAACCCATTTCTGAGTCGCCCTTTTGCAGTTTTTATTTGAAACACAATACGTCGTATTATATCTAATTTATAGTGTTTTTGATTAAAATTATCAAAAAATAAAATAGCCCATGACGGCAGTGCTTTGATCTTTCCATTTTTCAGAACTATCACAACGTTACTAAATCATCCAAACATCCTTTTAATTTTTCCATTTAATTTTTCCATCAGATTTCAGAAATTGCGTAATAGGCATTCACCCATCACAGCGTAAACGTCATTTCCTTCACCAACACCCCCGGCACACAGCATCCACCTATGGAGCGTTCATCATATGTATCAGTTTCGGGCAGCACCTCTGT
>CAIOTO010000175.1 GCA_903861255.1 uncultured Alphaproteobacteria bacterium
TGCTTATACAAAAAAAATTATTGACTTCCCGCATTTACATTGATATAAGTATACATCAATTTATATTTCAATCCGTGATAAAATGAAAAATACCATTAAATATTTAACAGCAATTATATTGATTTTAACGATTAATAGTTCACTTGTTCATTCATGTTTATCAAAATTTGATGTCAGCGAAGATCCAAGAACAATTGCATTTAACAAAATCCATAAACATATTCAAATGTATTTTGATCACATGGATGATACAATTGACCAAATAAAACAACTAGAAGATGCTCTGGAAGAAACTAAATTAAACAGCACACGATTAATAGAACTCAGCAAAGTAACATTTACGAATTACAGGGCTCATTCAGATGCTTTTTTTGACAGCATTCAATATAATATTGATTATAAAAAAGCAGATGAAATTCTCTTCTTCTTTCTACAGAAAAGACTTGAGGGTATATATACATACAATAAACACAAATACAAAGACGGGCATGACACCGCTTCACTTGGAAAAATTTTTCTTGAAGTTTCAGTAAATGAATACCAAGTGCTTAATGTTATTCTTAGCGAACTATATTCATGTATAGATCTGGAAATAATGCCTCTACATCCTGAAACAAAAAAATTTATTCGCATGTCTCCAAGTTTGTGGCCTTACCTTCAGTCAACCAACAGCGATTATGATGAAAGCCCTGAGGAAGGAATTTCATCTAAAAATGGTTTTAGTGACCTTAGTTATTATTTATATCATGTTAAAAATGAGCACATCACTGGACGTATTCCAGAAGAGCTTCCTACACCGCCCTTCTGGCAAAAAAGCTCTTCAAAAATGTCTTCTCTTGCTTCTGCAGCCATAACAGTAAAAGAAAAAATTAGCACCGAAGAAAAAAGTACAATTATTAGAAAAAAAAAGAAGTCAAAGAAAAGAAAGGGTGTTAAAAAGAAAACACTTAACTCAAATGTTTCCTCACCTACATTAGATGCTGCCGATACTGATATAGATGAGGATGATACAAGTGTTGCAGATGATGAAGTAGACTTAGGCATATCAGCAGAATTACTACTAACAGCTTCTTCGGATATTGCAGCTGCCGCAAAGGTGCCATTAACGATATCAAAATCAGTTAATTCTTTTGAAAAAGCACAAGTTCAAATAAGCGAGCAAAGCCAAACCTTTGAAGCTTCAGGGGATGAAAATGAATTTATTGAGCAAGATGAATATGACCCAAAATTAGAGCATCAAAGGTGCCAATCATTAAAATGTCTAAAAAAGGCTACAGAAAGCACGACAAAAAAGAAGGAATCCATCTCTGCAGCTCCCCTCACAGTACGAGGGGTCCACCTCAAAACACTTAGGGATATTTTTGACGAAAAATTTCACCAGATCTCATATGCTCAATTTAAATCGTTGTGGGAAAACCTAGGGGGCGTCATTCCTGATCCAGAAAATGGCGGCTCTCATCGTTCGCTTTATTGGAATGGCAGAATAGTAGGCAGAACATATAAGCCGCATGGCGGCCATGATTATGGTTATCGGTGCATAAAATATTTAAGAATTGCTCTTGAAGAAATCATAACAGACTTCATTTCTTTAACAGACGAAAGAGCATAAGTAGACATTTTACAGGTTATGCCTTACGTTAATATTTAATACTGTTAAGATTCCCGAGCCTAGCCCTGGGATGACAATGAGAGAGCGTCATGAACAAAACCACAATCCACGAAATATTTACGCGTTTTCAAAAACAGAATCCGCATCCTGTAACAGAGCTTGTTTACACAAATCCGTATACCTTGCTAATTGCAGTTCTGCTGTCAGCACAGTCAACGGATAAAGGCGTGAACAAAGCAACTGAGAAATTATTTGCCATTGCAGATGCACCGCAAAAAATGCTCGACCTAGGATTAGATAACGTGTACGCACACATTAAAACCATTGGTTTGTATAATACAAAAGGCAAAAACATCATTGCCTTATCGCAGCTTCTCATTGACCACTACAATGGGCAAGTCCCTGATTCCCGAGAAGCGCTTGAGGCTCTCCCCGGTGTCGGGCGGAAAACAGCGAATGTCGTACTGAACGTTGCCTTTGGGCACCCAACCATGGCCGTGGACACACATATCTTTCGCGTGTCCAATCGAACAGGGTTGGCGCCAGGAAAAACACCGCGGGCAGTCGAAGACCTTTTACTCGAACGTATTCCACCCGAATTTGCTGAACACGCCCACCATTGGTTGATACTACACGGTCGCTATACCTGTAAAGCACAAACGCCGATGTGTCCGACATGTATTATTCGTGATTTATGTGATTATGCACGTGTTCATGGAGCCGGAAAAACCGAAGGAAGTTAGAAAGCCTTCTCAAGCTTCCTTCTCCATAGGCCTTTAAAAGCCAGCGCTACTTAATCGAAATAACGGTTCCATTCGTCATCGCAACCAAATCCGTGCTTTTTATATTGAAAACAGTATTGGGTGTGCCAGCTGCTGCCCATACATTATCAAATTCCATCAACGCTTTATCAATAAAAATCAACTTGATTGACTTCTTATGCCCAACAGGTGGAATGCCGCCAATGGCAAAGCCAGTGAAGTCGCGCGCAAAATCCGCATTGGCTTTCGTGACTTCTCCACCTAGCTGATGCTCGACACTTCTTTCATTTAGCCGGTTAAGACCAGATACAAGCACCAACACAGGCTGACCTGTCGATTGCGTTTTGTAGATGAGTGACTTAACAATTTGCCCGATATCACATCCAATTTCAGCGGCAGCATCGCTTGCTGTTCGCACACTGCCGGGAAGTTCGATAACAGCGCAGTCCACGCCATGTTTTTCCAATGCTTTTTGCACGCTAGGAGCGCTCTGAGCTGATGTTTGATTTTGATCCATTATTTTTTTCCTACAAAAGTAGTCGTCAGTATACCAATTTCTCAACTTTACTCAATCTTTTGATCAGTTCGTGCAATCAAGAGAAACCCAATAACACCAACAGCAAGCGTCGCAGGAATCACTCCGATACCATAAACGAATGCACTGGCCACCTTTGTGCCACCATAGGCATTAATCACGCAGCCAATAACCGTATGGAATACCCAACCAAAAATCATGATGATCATGTTCGCAACAGCCGTTGTTAAGCCTGCAGCATGTTCAGGCACATACGTTGACGCTTTATAGATCGCCAAAATCTGATACGCGCAACACACACCAACGCAAACAAAACTGATGGTCATCGTACTAACCGTCAACATCTTTGCCACAAGTGCTGCAAACGTTATAAACATCACAAGGCCTGCCCCCGCAATAACGGCAACATAACGTCCTGTTTTTTCAGCAACCAGGCTTAGCACCGGCGCACCAAAGCACATACCCATAAAAATCATGGATGGTAAATAGCTAGCAACAGTAGCATCATACCCATAGACCTGTTTTAGAAACTCCGCACCCCACACGTCAGCAAACCCTTCAAGTGGCCCCAACATCAACGCCGCTAAAAGACAAATTGCAATCACTTTGCGATTTGTCAGAACCAATTTTACATTTGATATGACAGAGCCCTGACTCACAGATTCCATTTTGGGAACAATAATGTAAGTCACAACAGCAAGCGCGAGACCAATCATGGCGAAAATTTCAATGACGGCTTTGTACCCTAATGTTTTGCACATATAACTTACAGGGGCGCCCCCGTAAATTGCACCAATCAAACCAATCGTCACTGAAAACGTAAGCATTCGTGTGAAATGCTTTTCGGTAAATGCCATGCGAATAATTTTAAACGTACCTAAAATAGCCGCAGATGATCCAATACCAATCAACAATCTACCCACGAGCGGATACACCCAATGTTCAGCAAAAAGAATTGGCAACAAACCTACAACCGTCAGCAAAATACAACCCGACATAACATTTTTGGGGCCATAACGATCAAGCATAATACCGATCGGCAAATGCATCAGCGAATAACCAATGTAATAAACACCTGAAAATTGCCCAAAAACCGCGGCATCAATGTGAAATTGGTTCATAATATCGTCCAGCATGATATTGGGCATGACGCGTATAATATATTGGTATGCATAAAAGATTGAGGCCGTCATCCAGACTGACCATGCGATGGCACGTGACTTAAACATAATGTGTCCTTATTGAAATTGGGTTAGTAAACTACACGCACAAAAGAAAACGTACTTTTGACACGTATACATTAGATTTATAAAAAAGGAAAAAGAAAATATGCTCCGCCTAGCGGAGGAGGAGTAGACCACCGAGCAATGAAATCTGAAATGCGTTTATCGCGCGCGTAGACATTAATTTACTCTCAACTTATGTAAAACATGACATATTTATGCCATATACCGAAATATTGCATATCATAAAGGCTAAAGTCAATTCTTTTTGAACGCGCCTAATTAGCTCTGCTAACAGCAGCAAGAAAAACATGACCACCATGAATGGGTGACCGGGTCTAATTGCACTGAATTAACAACGGCACTATTATCTCGCAATGGATAATAAAATAGAACATTGCCATCTGACAATGAGAAAGCCATTTTCAGTGCTGGAGCGTCACCTCGCGTTGAATTATAAGGAATAAGCTCTGCAGCTTCTGCACCTGTTGCATCAGCAGCACTTGCAAAAATTATCTCTAAACAATGGATATTCCATTTTTTATGCTGACTCACCACTATTTTTAAGTGTTGATTGATCCCTATTCTTACTTCACTTGTGTACTGTTTAGCAGCACCAACTAACCGTATAGATGATTCAAATGAATGATCTATACACCCCCCAATGCTTAGCCTTGTTGTTCCAATGCATTTATTTTCCTCTTTCTCAAAAACACCTAAGCAAGGCTCTTTTAAATCTTTAAACAAAGCACCCAACGATTCTTTAGTGATAGTACTATTCCGTTTTCTATCATAAGTGAACACATGATCTATAGTATCTTGCGTAAAATCATCAAGAACAAAAGGCCTTACAGTACAATGATTCGTTGAAAATGAAATCTTAAATAAATCCGGATAACCCATTTTCATTGAGGTTGGATTTCTTGGATTAGGAGAATCGCTCTCCATCGCATAACTAGAACTTACAAAAATCATTATAAGCAATGTTAGTACAGTTAGTGAGATTTTGTTCATTTCTTTGTCTTTTGTTTAAACGTGCCAATTAAATACACATAAGGTATCAAAAAACATTCGTCAACAAAAAATATATTTCAATACCAGTTGCTTGATAAAACTACATTTTCATTTTTAGTTTCCCTCGGACGTTATCGGATGGTCCATGGATCCTATGTTCAAGCCATAGGAAAACTGTGTAAAGCACATATGGATGCTTCTAGCTAGAGCTACAACAAATCCACAACCCCATGTCGTTTGCGCGTCAACCCCAGCAGCATACCCATCGCAATAGCTAACGCGACAAGCGACGAGCCACCATAGCTAATAAACGGCATTGTCATTCCCTTAGTTGGAATCAAATGTAATGCAGACGCCATATTCACAAAGGCCTGCAAACCGAACTGAATCACAAGACCTGATGCTGCCATCATCACAAACAAACTGGAATCCTGCATCGCACGTATCAAGGATCTAATTACAACAAAAGCAAACAACGCTACAATGAATAGGCATAAGAATAACCCAAATTCCTCGCCCGCTACAGCAAAGACAAAGTCAGCATGCGCATCAGGTACATTTTTTTTAACTATCCCCTCCCCCGGGCCGCGGCCGAACAAACCACCTTGCGTAAAGGCTTTAAGCGATTGCGTAACCTGATAAAGATCTTGTTTAGGATCCCCCGCAGACGGGTCAAAAAACTGATCCATACGTTTTGCCACATGCGGAAATAAGAAGTACGCGCCGCACAAACACACTATACCAAGACCCGCTAAAATCCCCATCCAAATCAAGGGCATTCCTGCCACAAACAATTGCCCAATCCACGTTGAAATCAATACAAGCGTCATCCCAAGGTCAGGCTGCAATAACAGTAACAACATCAAAATGACCAACAACACCATTGACACCGACAACCCTGGAAATTCAGGGTCCTTATATTTCTCAGCAAGCATCCACGCAGCCAGCACAGCAAAAGCAGGTTTTATAAACTCTGACGCCTGCAAAGACATCCCCGCAAGCATCAGCCATCGCTTAGCACCTTTGATTTCAATGCCATACAGCAACGTCGCAATAAGCATCAGCACCCCGGTTAGATATACAAACGAGGCAAGTCTTCGTATATGCAGCGGTGTCAATAACGATATACCAAACATAATAAGCAATGCTGGCGGAACCATAATCAAATGGCGTTTAACAAAAAAGAACGTACCCAAATTCAAACGATTCGCAACCGGAGGGCTGGCCGCAAAGCTCAATAGCACACCAAGACCAATGATGACAAGAATTGCACCAAGGCTCCACCGGTCAACCGTCCACCACCAGCGCCCGATCACACTTGTGTCACGTCTTGAAAAAACAGTTTTCGTCATTGGTGTTCCTTTGGTTTTAAATTACTCTGCACTAACCGTTTAAACTCATCGCCGCGATGTTCAAAATCACGAAACTGATCAAAGCTCGCACAGGCAGGTGATAGCAAGATCAAGTAATGTCGCATTGGATCACGGCCATGCGCGCGCGCTTCGGTACGAATATCAGCAAATGCGGCCTGCACAGACGTTTCAAGATCGCCGCATATCTTTGCGTCAATCGCATTACCCACTGTTTGCAAGAATTCATCTTGTGCTGCACCGAAAAAATACGCCTTTGTAACTTTACTGAAATAAGATTTAAGCGTCTGAATGCCGCCCTCTTTAGACTTTCCACCTGCAAGCCAATAGATCATTGGCGGGGTTTCAAGCTGCGCGTAATAGGCTAAGGCGCGCTCTGTTGAATCTGCATTTGTCGCTTTACTATCATTGACAACACTAAAATCACTGCACTTGTAAACAAGTTCCATCCGATGGGCAAGCCCTGGGAAAGAATGAATCCCAGCCATAATTGCATCGTGCGGCACGCCCAATTTTACACACACAGCATAAGCAACACGCATATTTTCTTGATTATGCAGCCCTGGCAATCGTTCAATCGCTGACAGGTCATCCGTTGGCAGACTGCATTCTGCACCAATAATACGGGCCTGTGCATGGCGATAAATACGTTCTTTGGCTGCAATATAGCCCGCCATAGACCCGTGACGGTCAACATGATCTTCGCTCACATTTGTAAGCACTGCTACATCTAAATCAATTTGATGGGTCACCTCGAGCTGAAAAGATGATAACTCAAGCACGTAAACAGATACGTCTGGTTCATCCAATAAAGACAACGCGGGCACGCCAATATTGCCGCCCATAATTGCTTTTTTCCCGGCTGAATCTAAGATATGGGTGATAAGCGCGGTTGTTGTAGACTTTCCATTTGTACCTGTAATACCCACACATGCAGCAGTAGGGTCGCGATACTGATGAAATAAATCAATATCCGTTATAATAGGGATGCCCTTTGTAATTGCCAAATCTGTCACAGGATGCGGCGTCGGATGCGAAAAAGGAATACCTGGGCTTTGCACAACAGCTTTAATTTCTTCCCAAGGAACATCACTCAGCGCTGATAAAACCAATCGACCTTCAAAATGTTCAGCCTGATCATCGTACACAATGTACGATTCACCAATGCGATCAAAGAATGCGGCTGTTGCTTTGCCTGAACGCGCCAGACCAAGGATAAGATAGTTTAATTGATGTGTTGTGTTCATGATTAATTCTAAAATAACGTATTTTTATTTCACCATAACGCTTTTATGGTTACTCGGCAATCATTATGCCTATTTAAGTAAGCTATTGATTTACGCAGCAGGAGCCGCCCCAGCAGGCATCATCTGCGGCATTGGCATCATTTGTTGCTGCGCTGCTTGTTGCGACATCACGTGTTGCGGTGCCATATAAGGTACAAATTTTACACGCTTTACAAAATCAATCACAAAATCATCAATGGTTGAGTGAAATGGGCTCTGAAATCCATAATTTTCTGGATATTCAATTGTCCAACCATGGAAGCGCGCCACCGCTTCTAAAATCCATTTTGTCATTGCTTCGCTACCACGTGAATACGGCATGGCATGCGTTTGAATATAAAAGAGATTCGCTAGATTTCCCTTAATACCATCCACGTCTGCATGTGTGCACAAAACTGCCTTTTCCCAATATTCTTCAACAGCATTCATCAGTATTTCAATATAATCTTTTGGTGCATGCATGACTATAAAATGTGATTTTTGCTGAATTTTAGCAATAGATTGTTGCGTTATGCCATTCGCTTTACTTTGATCTGCTTGAAATAATCCATATATAATACTAATAGGAATCATTTGATCACCTAATTTTAATTTCATTTGATATTTTAAAATCTTCAAGGCTTTCTTTGGCAGCACTCGTAAGTCACGCTTAATTTCACCATTTGGGGGACCAAAAAATAATTCATCCATGCTTACCGCTTCAAGCTGCGCAAACTTTAAAACTTTTTCATCAGTCAACTCTGAAGGATTATATTTGTAGTGTTTCACTAAAATGTCACGTGAAAAAGGTATGTTTTTATCGTCCAAACAATACTTTTGATCCACAACATGAAGGTCATTATGTGATCGATCACTTTTTAGGTGCACAATATGATCTGTCTTTTTTTGATCAAGATGTGAAAGCAATTCTGAAAAATAAGAAGCAATATCATCGTGCCAACTTTTCCGAATTGGCGTGTAATCCAACAAATGCCCTGTGTCGCGAAGGCGCAGAACGCCAAATGCTTCTTTTGAACTTGTATCGGTTTTAAAGGCAATATCACGTCTAAACTTAGCGAGACCTGTGTCTGTATCACCAGAAAATTCTTTATAATACGAACGAAGAGGCTTGTTTTCGGCCTGTGAGCGCTGCAACAAAAAACCAATAGCATTGGTCGCCCACTGAATGGCATATTCAGATTCTAGCTTAAAGACTTCTGCGCCTTTATCTCCACCATATGTCACCTGCTGGATATAATCCTTTTTCACAGGGGTAGATGTTTGAACGGGTGCATCAGCACGCACATGCACAGCAGCAAGACAAATATATACAGCAACAATGAGTCGAAATTTAATTTTCATATCAAACTGATTTAGAATTTATATCTAAAATTTTACACAGAAAAACACAAACAATCAAGCTGGTGATCTATCCCCATGCTAAATCAATAGATTGGTTTAAGATGGGGATACGTATTCTTTCGTGACCCAACGCCTACCTTGGCGTACGATAAGTAATTGTAGCCTGCGCCTTTAACTTATTAAACTGGGTCACGGCCTGGTCTTGCACACGCTTTTCTTTTAGAGCCATGCTGATTTCTTCGTCCGTAGGATCTTTCCTTTTCATTGGCGCTTTTTGTTCGCACAACATAAAGACACGAAGGTCAGTCTCGCTCAATCGAAGAGGATCCGTTGCTTTTCCCTTACGACCTGCCGCAAATAATTTACGAATACCATCAGGTACAACTGCAATTGAAATATCATTCATTTCTTCAACTTCTAAATTAGATGCTTTAGCGCTTTCTTTAAGCGCTTTGCATCCCTCAAGCATAGGGACATTTTCGAGAAAACCACCAATGCGCGTCTGATCATCAATTGACATTTCTGGTTGCAACGCTATTTTGACGTTCATATAACTCATTTTTGCTTCACTCGCCGCAGCTTGTCCTGGCAATTTATGATCTCTAATGAAGTAAATAATATAACGATTGCCGCGCAAAACAGGCCCACTAAAACGACCGACAGCAATTTTAGCCACTTCTTCTGGCAACTGATCTTTTGTAACCCAACCGACTAAACCGCCCTGCGCACTAGATGGAGATTGCGAAAAGTTACGTGCGACTGACGAAAACGGCGTACCATCCACAAGCTGCTTATGCAAATTGGCTGCTTCATGTTGTGTATGTGCACGTTTTTCCGGTGAATCCACAAACAAAACAATTTCAGCAACTTCAAATTGCTCTTTTTCTTCCATTTGCTTTAGGCGCTCTTTTTCATTTTTCACTTCACGTTCTGTAATGTGAATATGCGCACCAATACCGTCACGAACAGATTTTATCCACAACAAGTTGGACTCAACACGATCACGCAGTGTCTTTATATCAACTCCCTTGCTGACAAAAAACACGCCTAAATGCTCAGGTGTCATATTATTTTCTTTAGCGATATTCTCAATTGCCTTATCCAATTCATCTTTAGTGACAACTACCTTTAAATACGATGCTATTTGGCGTTGTAATTTTTCTTGGATAAGGGCCTCTTTAATTTGCTGAATCAGCTCATCCGTTGCCTTTTTATCAACATCGCCTGCAGACAATAAAATAAGAGCAAGACGTTTTTCAACATCATCATTCGTAATGACATCTTTATTTACTTCCACAGCAATTGATGCCGCTGATTGTTTTAAAATGGGTGCGTTAATTTTTTTTATTTTTTCAGCAACAGACTCTTTCGCTTTCGCACCAGAATCGGCACTCCCCTCAGCAAAATCGGGCCCGCCAGCAGCAGATGCTTTTTCAGATGAATTGCCAGCAGATGACGAGAGATCAGCAGCTGAGAACGTCTCAACGGCAACAAAAGAGGATAACAGAAGAGAAATAGCAACACGTGCTGTTATTTTTTTATTCATTAACACAAGTTTCCTTATACATTTTGGTTAGATTTGCGATACCTTGAAAGAGCTGCGCACGCAGATAACGTATTAACTCTATATTAACTCACACAGTTCGACAATTAGTTATGAGACATATAAACATATTTTCAAGATTTTGCCACATTTTAAGATGACATTACTATTCAAATACGCATTTAAAAAGTTTTTTTTGGTCAGCATAACACTCACGATATTAATTATTTCTGTGCTCTGGCTTGCGCAATCATTACGTTATATGGATCTTATTGTAAATAATAGCGTATCCATGGGAGCTTACTTTTCTCTTGTTGCCTATCTATTACCTGATCTTTTTGTAGTCATTAGCCCCATTGCTTTTGCCATCGCAACTTTATTTTGCTTTAATCGCTTGATGATCACACACGAATTAGCAGCATTAAGATCGCTTGGTATCAGCAACTTACGCTTATCGCTGCCCATTTTATCTCTAGCAAGTGGGCTTTTTATATTTTTAATGTTTTTAAATATCATTGTCGTGCCAGCCTCTTTTCAAAAGCTAAAACAACAAGAACATATTATGCGGAACGCATTTTCAGGCGCTCTTCTCAGAGAAGGTGCTTTCAATACATCAAAAAGCTTCACGCTTTACGTTCGTGAACATAACGACAAAGATGAATTGCATGGGATATTCATTTACCAACCTGCAAAGAACGGACAGCCAGCACACACAACACTCGCCGAAACGGGCCAGGTATTTAAAAGCAGCGATCGTCTTTTACTGTTACTCAAAAAAGGGCAACGCCAAGACTACACGCCATCAACCAGGCAGTATGCTCATTTTTCATTTGATGAATTTGTCTATGATTTAACAGATGCTATTTCAACCTCTGAATCACGTCCCGAACGTGCATCGGAAAAATCAATTCGCCAATTGCTCAATCCAGACGCAACAACTATGGAAGATATGAAACGCCGTTTTAGATCCGAAGCGCATCAACGTATTTTATTGCCTTTCTTATGCTTACTCGATGCATTACTTATATGTGGGATACTACTGTCCGGAGAATTAGGACGTCGCCACAACAAGCAAAAAATTGGCATTGCTGCAAGTAGCATTCTTTTCATTCACCTATTGATAATGGGACTCCTGCACGGTAGCGTCCGTTTCTCTGTATTGTTGTGGCTAGCATATATTTTAATTGCATGTGGCATTATTGCTGGTTTTTGGTATTTATCAAAAGACATCTTATTGTGCTTACGTAACACTAAAATAACATTCAAAGAACGTTTAACATGGGGAGGACGCATATGACTCCCTTACGTTATTTAAATAGCTCAGCAAACATATACGTTTCAAGAAATTTTTTAGTATGGCTTGGTATTACAGCGATCGCATTACTTGTAATCGTTGGTTTTTTCGAAGCGATTGAATTATTACGCCGCGTCATGAGCCACCCTGACGCTTCCCTTAGCGTTGTGCTTGAATTAACCCTTTTGGTCTTACCTCAACGTTTTATTGAACTGCTGCCCTTTATTGTTTTTCTTGCAAGTTTATTAAGTTTATGGCGCCTTAACCAATTACACGAAATAACAGCCTTACGTGCCATGGGAATATCCGGCGGACAATTAGCGCTCGGCCTTTGCATAACAGCTATCATGATCGGGGCAAGCAGCTTGCTTGTACTCAATCCAATTGCAGCCAGCTTTAATGCAAGGCACAATGCACTGGAAGAACGCATACTCAAACACAATCAACAGCATCTAACTATATCTAACACTGGCTTTTGGCTGAAAACGATTGAAAATGATCAAAAAACAATTTTCCATGCTGACTCGTTTTCCTTGCATGATAGAACTTTTCAAAACGTAACATTTTATGAATTTGACTTAAAAGATGGATTCAAACGGCGTATTGACGTTAAAGAAGCAACCTTGATGGACGGCAAATGGCTACTAAAAGAAGTCTACACATGGAAAGAAGGTGCTACGTTAGAAGTAGAGAAAGAAAAGTATCGCCCGACTGATCTCACGCTGGAAAAGATTCAACGCAGCACAATTAAGCCGAATCAACTCCCCTTTTGGCGCATTCCTGCATTTATAGAACAACAACACAAAAATGGCATGTCAGCATTATTGTATGAAGTTTATTGGCACCGTTTATGGGCTGAAATTGCCTTACTTGGCGTCATGTCCGTCTTAGCTGTTGGATTTTGTTTACCAAGTCCACGTTACCATGCAACAGGACGCATCATTGGGCTGGCCTTAATAAGTGGCTTTTTGATTCATTTTTTCAATAATATAATACATGCATATGGCCTTGGTGATCGGTTGGCAGCGTTTTGGGCTGCATGGCTACCACCACTTGTTACAGGGCTTCTTGGAGTTGGATATTTAATGCATGCAGAAGAGAATTCATAATATGATAAGAAAAATCACATTCCACAACCACACTCGTTTTGCTGTAAGCTGTCTTTTTCTGTTAATAGCTCTGACAATGCGCTTAGCGGCTACACAGACAAATGACATCCCGGTCGATTTAAAAGCAGATCTTGTACAGTATGACGCAGTTCAAGAAAAAGTCACCGCTACAGGCAATGTGGTTTTAACACAAAAAAACCCTAAGGGAACGCGCCTATTAAATGCTGATCGCGTTGTGTATGAAACTAAAAAAAATCAAATCACAGCCTATGGCAAAGATGCGACAAAAATTGTTTATCATGATATTGATGGCAATGTGATTTATGCCGACGAACTTACGTTGAGTCATGATTTTAAGACAGGAACTATCAAAACATTCACCATGCTCACCAAAGAAAAAGCAACAATTCATGCTGTGCAAGGCTATCGTGAAGACGACGTCGTTTCAACAATGGAAGATGCCGATTACACCCCGTGCACGTTTTGCAGCACAAAAAAGCCTGTGTGGCAATTGAAAGCTGAAAAGGTTATTCACAACAAAGAAGAGCATACTATTGAATACAGAAACGCACGACTCGAAGTGAAAGGCATCCCCATTTTCTATACCCCTTATTTTTCACACCCAGACCCAACCATCAAACGTAAATCTGGTGTTCTGCTACCGGTCTACGGTCACAACAACGATCTTGGCTATGTGTTTGGCGTTCCTGTTTACTATGTAATTTCTGATCAAAAAGATATGACGATTACACCTGTGATGACATCAAAACAATCCGGCATTCTGCAAACCGAATACCGTCAACGCTTTCGTGATGGCACAATGATGATGTCAGGCAGTTATACAAAAACAAAAGATTTGCCGCCTGCTCCGCCAGCCAGTCAACTCCTACAAAATGGTCCACGCCCACCAAAGCCCGATCGGTGGAATATTTCCGCCCAATCACGCGTTGATATAAATGATAACCAACGTGTCAAAGTTGATCTGAATCGTGCAAGTGATACAACATATCTGCAACGATACAGCCTTGTGCGTCACTCACCTTTTATTCAAAATAACCAAAGTTTACGCTCGAACGTGGCATGGCAGCACTTTTCAAATGATAGTTACGCTGATGTGCAATCATACGCCTTTCAAACGGACGCACCAAAAACGACACCTATTATTTTGCCAAAAGGCGCCTATCACTATCAAACAGAAACGCCAACCATTGGCGGCACCGCTGCCATCGAAGGCGGGGCACTCGCCTTATTTCGTCATCAACCAGTTCCTGGACGATCAGGCACAGAAATGTACCGCGTATCGAATGGCGCCTCGTGGAAGCGTCCATGGGCTTTGTCAAATGGTCAAATTGTTACATTACAAGGACAAACGGGCGCTGACCTTTATATGATGCGCCGTTACTTTGATACAGAAGCAACAGCAAATGCACCTAAGCATCAGCTTGAACACCGCCACGTGCGCCTTTTCCCACAAGGAAGCCTTGATTGGCAATGGCCTTTTCAAAAACGAATGGATCTTGCAAACTGGATTGTAAAGCCGCAAGCGATGATTGTGTCTAGCCCACTTAACATCAACAACCGACACATTCCAAATGAAGACTCCTTGGCCTTTGAGTTGGATGATACAAGCCTATTTTCACCAAATCGCTTTGATGGAATTGACCGCGTTGATACAGGTACACGTGGTATTGCAGGGCTTGAAAATGAATTGAGATTCAGCAAGCAACGCAACGTCAGTCTATTCTTAGGGCAATCAAAGCGTCTTGATGATCAACATGTTGTGAGAAAAGGCCTTGGTGAAGACAATACAACCTCAGACTTACTCATGCGATTAAAAGCAAGACCAGCTTCTTGGCTATCGACCCGTTATCGCATGGCGACAAGTCCCGATTTTAAAGTCATACGCTATTCAGAACTTGGTGCAAGTGTAGGGAAACCTATCTTTAAAATCGATGGTGCCTATGTGTTCTTAAATAAACGAGCAACACTAAATGAGGCAAGTTACATTTCGCAATTAAACATGTATATATCTTCACAAATTACTGAAACGTGGCGTTTATCAGTTGGTCAAATTCGAAACTTGAAACGTATTAATGGCGGCGCATCCCTTGCATCGTATGTTGCTGCCACCTATGACGATGAATGCTTTTCTGTTGATTTGGGTGTTTACCGATCTGGTTACTACGACCGTGACATCAGACCAGACACCAGTTTCCTGCTCAGCTTTAACTTTAAAACGCTAACGAACTTAGCGATTAGCCCTGCACCAAAATATCAAG
Organism: uncultured Alphaproteobacteria bacterium; assembly: GCA_903861255.1. Classification (GTDB taxonomy): domain Bacteria; phylum Pseudomonadota; class Alphaproteobacteria; order Paracaedibacterales; family CAIOTO01; genus CAIOTO01. Next base: position 15,365 of record CAIOTO010000175.1, read on the forward strand.
CGAATATGCTGACAGCAGGGTTGTAGAAATTAGTGCACAGCACAGCTTCTAGCAGGATTTATTAATAATAATTAAAAAAATAGTTTAAATTTCACTGAAACGCGCATTAATTTGCAGTTAAATAAAAATAAGAATAAACTTGAAAAATTAAATGGATTGTTTAGAATGCACCCAGAATCAATAGACCTGCTGCGTAAGTCTTAACACAGATCTTATTAACGAGTTGTCAAGCATCCCCAACCCAATTTATTTTTCTAAGCAGTAGTAAATCCATTTTTCAGATTAACAATACCTGAAATAATATGGAATTTAATGCCA
>CAIOTO010000176.1 GCA_903861255.1 uncultured Alphaproteobacteria bacterium
TATTCCTCTCAACACAACTATCACTAATTGGGGAAAAATATGCAGATCTTTGTCTGAGGCCTCCCGTAAAAGAAAACCTCAAATGGAAAAATATCACTCCTTAGGTTAGCGCTTATGGGGCGCCGTAAAGAGGGATGGACTGAACGGCATGCAGCATATGTTTTACGTCGTTTAGAAAATGATACATTCCCCGCCATCGGGCAGCGACCTATTGCAGAAATTACAGCACAAGAACTATTAAGAGTCGTTCGTGTTGTGGAGAGTCGTGGTGCTTTAGAAATAGCACACCGTATATTACAAGCATGTGGACAGATTTTCTTATATGCCATCGTTACTGGTCGTGCAGATAACAATCCAGCAACATCCCTCCGAGGTGCGCTTAAGACCGTGAAGGCCTCGAATTATTCTTCGTTAAAAGCCACTGAACTGCCTGATTTTATGAATAAATTAGAAAATTACGATGGCGATTGTGAGGGGGATGGAAACGGCAATCTGCTAACCAAACTAGCTTTAAAATTGATTATGTTAACGTTTGTAAGAACTGGGGAGCTCCGTGGCGCAAGATGGAGCGAGATTTCATTTGAGGCAGCTGAATGGCGCATTCCAGCTGAACGTATGAAAATGGATCAACAGCATATTGTGCCGTTAAGCAAGCAAGCCATTGAAATTTTAAGAGAATTGCAAAAAATCAGTGGGCACAGCCATTTCATATTTCCAAATCAAAGCAACCCATCTAAATGTATGAGCGAAAATACGATGCTATATGCAGTGCATCGCATGGGTTTCAAAGGTAAGACTACTGTGCATGGATTCAGGTCTACGGCTTCCACAATTCTAAATGAAACGGGCTTTAAAGCAGATGTGATAGAGCGCCAGCTTGCACATTGCGAGCGAAATAAGGTAAGAGCAGCCTACAATCATGCTGAGTACTTACCTGAGCGCCGCAATATGATGCAGCACTGGGCAGATTACTTGGGCGCCATCGTGAGTGGGGATAGCAATGTGGTGGTTGGTAAATTTGGCAGGGCAGCGTGATGAGTATGCGTAATATGAAAAGTAAAGAAGAGAAAATTAAGGATATTTTAGAAGAAAAATATCGTCTTAAATACATAATTCCTCGCAACCCAAATGAGAACCCTAAACGTCTACTTGAGGTCGATCTTTCAAAAGAAAATGAAGAAGATAAAGCTAAGATTAGTGAACGATTTAATGCGCTCAAGTCTGAGTTGCTAGCAATGTCAGATGGAGAAATTGATACATTATGGAGAGCAGTGCAAGAAAAGAAGCATGAGAAACAGCGAGAACAAAATGAATTAGAAATGCAGCGCATTGAACAAAGGCATTTATTTAACAATAAAAATCCAAGTGTCGATTACGATTACTGGCAAAAGATGTCTTTTTGGGACCAATACGAAGTTACTGCACTATTACTTGATGCTTCTCCAAAGATAGTACATTGGGATAATGTTGAGTTTTATAAAGATCAATACCCACTCGCTCAAAAATATGCTGACTTACTTGAAGTTGCATCACGCGCTTTATTAACAGGAGAGTTAAAACATACTAAAGGTGTTACAAATTGCATTCAAATCAAACCTTCTGATTGTATTGAATGGGCACAGAGCAAAGGTATTGAGATTCCAGAGAAGCTTGTAGGAAAATTGAACTATCAGATGAAATGTATGAAGTGTGAACACTTGAAAGAAGAGAATCTGCTTCTAATAGAAGAATTAGATAAAATTAAAATAGAAAACACCTATGAAAAGCCAATAAATACGAAAGAAAAAGAAAGTATGTTAAAAATAATTATTGGCATGGCAATAGGTGGTTATAAATATCAACCAGGTTTAAAACGACAAAAAGATTCTGTAATCCAGGATGTGCTGACTGATCTTGAAAATAATGGTGTAGGCTGTTGTCGTCATACTATACAAAAATTTATCGTTGAAGGATGTGCGCTTCTTCCTTCATCAAATTTAATTTAATTTAATTTATTATCAATTACAAATGCATGGATTTTTTATAATAAATCTGACATTCCTCACTCAATCCTTATAACTGAGGATTAGAACCATTTTTAAAATTAATTGTTAAAAAAAAACTTAGTTTGAGCCATTTTTGGCCTTGGGTGAAGAATATAGGATAAATTGCCTATCACTATAATTTTTCATTTCCCTCTTTAGGGAGTTGTGTTTTAGAGCAGAAGCTCTCTTATGTGATTTAATATAACTGCTAAGTGAATTCACTTAGGTCTTAGGTGAGTTCACCCACAAATAATCATAAACCTATTAAAAAGATTCTAAGCATCAACGAATAAGCGTTGAATGCATCTGATAGGATCTTAATTAATGCAAAAAACATTACCTGAAACAGGTTTAGTACGTTTAGACACAGTTTTACATTATGTGCCGGTTAGTAAGAGTACATGGTGGCAAGGGTGCCGCACCGGCCGTTTTCCTAAGCCCGTAAAACTGGGACGTATTACAGCTTGGAAGTGCGAAGATATACGCTCTCTCATCGAGAACCCAGAGCAATCTGCAGCCTCTAGCAGCAAGGGAGACGTGTTATGCAAATAAACGAACGCGTGGCCACCAACCATAGCAGCCACAATCACAATACACCCCAACTTACCAAAGACATACAAGTTTCACAAGGCCATCGTGTCTGGGAAGAAGATCGGTTTCTTGCAGAAATAGGATTATCCATTGATTCTATGCAAAGTTTAAATCGGGCAATTGATGCGGCGATGGCAATGCTTGAAAACGGTCAATTAGATATAACATCTCTTACACCAGAACAAGAAATTCTGTTCTTTGGAGGTAGCAGCAATGTCTAAAGAGCCTGATTTTAAAGAAGCAATGCGATTGGCTGGTATTCAAAACATACCACGTGAAATTATTCCTGATGGTGAGTTCTATCGTTTTTCAGATGATGGGAAGCAAAATAAGGATGGATGGTACATATTAAATTTAGTTGATGATGTCTGGTTTGGTGGTTTCGGAAATCACAAAGATATAGACGAGGGTTATAGTTCATTGAAAAAGGGACAAACTTTCACTGCTGATCAAAAGAAAGAATGGAAGAAAAAGCAAAAGCTCATCAACGAAAAAATAGAATTAGAAAGAATAAGAACAGAAGATAATCAAAGACTGATTGCTGAAAAAGCTCTGAGTGATTGGAATAAGTTTGCCATCGTCGGTGACTCTGCTTACTTAACACGTAAACAAGTTGATGCTTTTGATGTGCGCTATAGCACCGATTCATTCGGTAATTTTATTGCCGTTCCGATGAAGGATGTTGATGGTCAATTGTGGAGCTATCAAAAGATTTATGACGATGGCTCAAAGCGTTTCTTATCTGGCGGACGTAAAAAAGGATGCCTCTACGTTATTGGCTCACTTGAGAATGCAACAATAGTCTATGTAGCAGAAGGGTACGCAACAGGTGCAAGCCTGCACATGGCAACTGGCATGCCTGTGCTCATCACATTCGATGCTGGCAATATTTCTACTGTCGTAGAGCCTTTGAAACAAAGATATCCAAACCTAAGGATTGTTATCTGCGGTGATGACGACCAGTGGAAAGAAGAGAACGTTGGCCGAAAAAGGGCTGAAGAAGCAGCCAACAAATATGGCTGTTCTGTTGTATTCCCTAAATTTTGCAACACTGACACTAATCCAACTGACTTTAATGATCTTCATTGTCTAGAGGGATTGGAAGAAGTAAAGAAGCAACTCGAAGAGCATGAGGAGCAGGATAAAATTACACCAAGAATGAAGTTACCACCAAATTTTTCAATGCGAAGTGATGGACTCTTTTATGAAGATAGTAGGATTTGTTTGCCAATAGAAATTGGCGCTGACACAAGAGATGGGCAAAGTGAAAATTGGGGACGTCTTGTGCGTTTTAAGGATACCGATCAGCGTTTACATCAATTGACAATTCCTATGGAAAAACTCGTAGGTGATTGTCATGAAATAATAGCTTTGCTTAATTCGTTAGGGCTTCGTATTTCAACAAATCGAGGCCTGCGACAACACTTTCTTGATTTCCTACAAAACACAGAGCCTAACAAAAAAGTTATATGTGTTCCTCGCATTGGATGGCAGAAAGAATATTTCATATTCCCCGATGGCTCTATTCCAGAAACGGATGAAATTTACTTTCAAGGTGAGCATTGTAATACGAATGGTTTTTCTCAATCAGGGATATTATCAGATTGGCAGAAGCACATTGCTAAACCATGTCAGGGGAATAGCCGACTTATCTTTTCTTTATCATGTGCTTTTGCAGCTCCTCTTTTACCACTTTATAACAGTGAAAGTGGGGGGGTTAATTTAAAGGGTGAAAGCTCCATTGGAAAAAGCACAGCATTAGCTGTTGCGGCATCCGTGTGGGGAAGCCCTACGTACATTCAACAATGGAAATCAACAGGGAACGCACTAGAGGCTGTTGCGGAATCTTACAACCATTCACTTTTGTGTTTGGACGAACTAGGACAAGTTGATGGAAAGGAAGCTGGTGAAATCACATACATGCTTGCAAATGGTTCCGGAAAGAACAGACTCAAAGCAAAAGGTGGCCTTCGAAAGAAATATGAATGGCAGCTGCTATTTTTAAGCACAGGGGAGATTTCAATAAGCGATAAGCTTTTAGAAGCTGGCAAAAAAGTTCAAGCAGGTATGATGGCTCGTATTGTTGATGTTCCGGCAGATGCAGGAAATGATTTAGGTCTTTTTGATACGATTCATCATTTTAAAGATGCATGTACGTTAGCTATCCATTTAAAGGATGCTGCTAATCAATTTTATGGAACGCCTATACATGCTTATCTAAAAGTAATTGCTGAGCATAAGGAAAAACTGAAGGATTGCATTGATGCTGTTAAAGAGGATTTTCTAAAGAAATATGTAAATGAAAACTCAAATGGTCAGGTTAAACGCGTGGCAGAACGCTTTACTATAGTCGCTGCTGCTGGTGAGCTTGCGATCGATCTCGGAATTTTGCCATATCAATCTGGAGAAACTTTTGATGCGGCTGCCACATGCTTTAAAGCCTGGTTAGAAACAGAGAGAGAATGCACTGAATCTTCATATGAAGCTGATGCGATGGTAAGGCAAGTTCGATCTTTTATTGAATCTCACCATGCCAGTCATTTTACTTTAATAGATGAAAACAGTAATGATTTAGAAAGCCATAAGAGCGTGACAAATCTTGTTGGTTATAAACGTAAGGTTAATGTAGATAATGATTTCGTTGGGTATGAATTCTTTGTTTTCCCAGAATCCATGCGTACGGAAGTTTGTAAAGGCTTAGATTGCAAACAAGTCTGTAAAGTTCTGCATAAAAGAGGATACTTACAGCGTCAAAAAGATGTGAGTAAATATACTAAACAACAGCGATTACCCATTGGTAGAACAAGCATTTATCACCTTACACACACTATTCTTTCTGATGATTAATTATGAAAAAATCAAAAGGATATTTCACGTCTCTATTTGCAGAGGAAGCAGGGGTAGACAAGGTAGACGAAACCTTAGACATGAGGAAGAGCATGGCTTTTCAACCACAAAACGCTGCCTACCCTAACGCACAACTTAAGGTAGACAGGGTAGACAGAGATAACACTGCGCCTACCCATGACTACCCCACTGCCTACCCTACTGATTTGCAAGAAGATGAGTACAACACAAGTAAAACTGAGGAGTCTACCCTGCCTACCTCTGTCTACCCATGCAATGTTAAACATTCATGTTCCGACGTTGTTCTAGGAGAAAAGAATGAACTTTTGACAAGTGACGTAATTTTAAAATACAAAGGCCATTACAACGAACGTGCTTCTATTTTTCAGTATGAAGGAGGCTTAACAAAATCTGAAGCGGAGTATAATGCATATTTAGAAACACTGAATGAATTTATAGTCACCAAGTACCCAGACATCCTTAACGTTTTTGAATTGATTATCTATGAAAAACCTAGCTAATTAAGAAATTATTACATACTTGAACAACAAACTTTACAACAAAACCGCCGTTTAATAACGGTTTTAAATTAGGAGTATCTTATGGAAACAGGAAAAGACCCAATTACAGGTAAGTTTCAAAAAAACAATAAAGCAGGAGCTGGACGCCCAAGAGGATCAAAAAGCACAGCACAAATTCTTCTTGAACAAATTGGCACGGATAGTGCAGAGACAATAATGAAGAAGATCATTGAGCAAGCTCTTACAGGTGACTTCCAAGCGCAAAAGCTCATATTAGACAGAATATATCCAGCACCTAAAGCACGCACCTTCACAACGTTTAAGGGAAAAAGAAACATTCACGCTCAGAAAGATATTGATGATGCCATGAATGAAGTATTGTCGAGGGCTATGTCATCCGGAGCCGATCAGCTCTCTCTCGAAGAAGCTGAATCGTTGACGAGTCTATTGATTAAGAAGAAAGAGACGATGGATGAGTGTTTACATGGAGAGGTGATAGAGATGCAGAAGAAGATAGGAATGATCTAATTCGGGTTAAGGTATTTCAATACTGAAAGGGTAAGAGGTAAAATAGGAACCATTTAGGCAATGTTAGAATACAATAATTCAACAAGGGGAAGAAATTGTTATTATGCTTCAATTGGTATTTGACTTATTTTTAAAGTAACCTTCCACTTAGTAATCTCATTTAGGATAGCACAAATGAAGAAAAGTTTATTATTTGCAAGTATTGTTTCATTAAGTTTTGTATTTTTCAGCAATGAAGATCTGGAGGCAAGGCAAGGTGCAGGACAACATAGAGTAAAACCACATGTAAGGAAAAACGGTAAGTACGTTCAGCCATATAGTAAAACTAATCCAAGGGATGGCACACCGCGAGATAACTGGTCATCCAGAGGCAATACGAATCCTTATACAGGAAAGCCTGGAACCAAAAATCCGTATGAATGATTTGTTTCTGTTGTAAATAAAATGGAGGTGGTCACAGATGAAGTGTGCTTTGATTACGTCTTCCAGAAATCCCATGTATTATAAAGAGACAGTTCAGTGAACAGCCCTACATAATTGTGCTCTACCCATTTCTCAGCTTGATGTTTAGTTCCCAAATAGGTTCGTGATAAAATGCTAAGATGAGGATGTTTACACAGCTCTGTAAACACTCCCACCTTTTATTTTTTTATCCAATATTCCAAATTAAATACAGGTCCTTTCATAATTAATGCAGAAGAAATAGAAGACATAATAGGGTCAGTGTCATTATTTGCTGACCCTATTGTTTGCCTTAGTTTACTCCATAAAGATGTCTCATTGGATGAAATCAAGCTAGAAATCACATCATGCATGAGTATTTTTAAATGAAGACTACTACATGTAATAAATTCATTTTTTTTATAATAACATTCTATGCGTTCCATCTTGTATTCGTCTTGCATAGATTTTGGAAGATCGGATATATAAATGCAATTTATATTATAACGTTTATAAATTTTTGATAAATCCTGCAATAATTTTCCTTCTTCTTCTATTAAAAATGGCAGCCATATTGAATCGTTCACATAATCAAAATAAAAAAGAATTGCTTTATATTTTGCATCAAGCTCTCCTGTTTCCTCTGTTCTTAGCAACATTCTATGTTTATCTGCATAAAAAAGCTGTTCAGCTAATAATTGAGACAATACAGAAAGGTGTTGATCACGTTTTACATGATACTCTTGCTGTATACGTTCTTTTAATGAGGAAAAAGAAGAATTAATATCAACCTCTTTTACGGAATCATGAGGATTTTGGATAACATTCTGCTTATTAAGTGGAGATTCGCAAATACTGACTAGCGTTAGATCTTCCATTGCACTTAAATTAGAAATTAAAAATACTGATATAAAAATTAGTTGTTTCATAATTATTTCCCATTAAAAATGATAAAGATATTCATACATAATATATTTAAAGTTACTGCAGCAAGTTGAATTCTTCACATCTAAAAACACGTGCAAAAGAACTTACACACCTCGCCTACATCTTGATATGGGGATGAAATTAAAAATTACAAATATTTTTTTCTGGCTATGGAATTAAAACCTATAAGAACACCCCACTTTAACTACATGTGAGGTATACTTAACTGAATAGTTTCCTGTTAGAGCATCACCAGGATTACTATGATCTGTAATCTTATTACCAAAACAATAACCATAACTTACTGTCACGAGGAGATTCTTATGAATAGCTTTCGTAACACCTATTTCTGGAGCAAATGTAAACTTTGTCTTGCTTGATGTTGTATCTCGTGAATCACCATGTATTTCAATGCGGTCTCTACTAATTTCCAATCCTGGCTTAATAAAGGCCATGTGTGAATCAGCAAACACAAAACCAACACGTGGAGCAAAGCCAATCGCTGGACTACGGCTGTATTGTGCTTTCACAGGTAAAGTTCCATTTCCTATATTTGAAGAAATCGGCACATTGTATTTTTCATCTTCACTTGCTGTGTCGTGATGTAAACTAATTTCTGCCCCCAGGTAAAGATTGCTAGTGGTGCAAACGCACCCGTAACCCGCCATAACCCCATAATTAAAGGCATTTATATGTTTTGATTGTTTGTCATTTATGCTGATTGATATGCCATTTTCAACCCCACTCGCATTCATGGAAAAAGTTTGATTCTTTTGTGTATACCCTGCAGAAGCGCCAACATAGAAGCCATCGAAAGGGGCAGCATTAGCAATAACGGAACATGCTGTTGTAACGAGCAGTCCAGCAAATAATTTTTTCATTTTATTGTCTTTCAAAACGGTATGTATGGTCTATATATGGCGCAAAATACAAATGCATAAGTAGTTGAATTATATTATTTATTTCTTAAAATATTGAATTAAGAAGAAAAAATAGAAAAACATTGGATAATGCAACTGTCGCAAGTCCTTCTTAAATGCTTCAAAGGGATAAGTTCTACAGACAGGGTGATTTGCACTGTATTTTAAAAAATCAAAAAGGACCTATTGCTCTTTTGTAAAAATTGGCACCATCTCATTAATTTGCCTATTGATCACAGGATGCAGGCCTTTAACACAGGAAGAATTAGATAATGTACTGGCGATTGGCGCTATAGCTGCCGTTGGATATTTAGTTTATGAGAGTGTTAAGCATGGTGATGGGGCAGGATACGCGAATGATCAGTCAGCAGCTACTGTGCCAGTTTGTATGCGTGGATATTACCAAGGGTGTTGCTCATATCATGCTGGAATATTAGGATGCCAGAATTATAAGATTGTTTGCCAAGATGGAACAGTAAGCAAAACATGCACGTGTGCATCTGCCCTGTGCATTTTCGACTGATTACGTGGATCAAATCCATTGTAACGTTGCGTCAAGCTTCAATATTTATAACCAGATGAAAACATAATCAAAAAACAATTCATCGCCTTTAACAAGAAATAAAAACGGGGGCATCATTGGGGGCGCATTATTCTTTGACGACCCGATAAATGCTGAGTTTACATAGGTTTTAACCTGCTAATGTGGATGTCGTAGGGGACGCCAAATTTTTCCCAGCAAATAATTTTAAAATTGTATTACGTCCTATTTGACACTTAAGAATGTCAATTTACGTATCCGGTGGTTTGCACCATCCGTAATGTACACATTTCCAGCAGCATCCACTGTAAGTCTCCATGGACTATTGAACTGTGCCCCAATAGCTTGGCCATTGTTGTCATTGTAGCCGCTACTTGGCGTTGAACCTGCTGCAGTCACTGGGCCTGCAATCGTAGAGATTATCTGAGAATTCCAATGTAGATAACGAATGACGTGGTTGCCTGCATCAGCTATATAAATATTATTATTCCCAATAGTAACGCCTGTTGGACTATTCAATTTTGCACTTTGTGCAACGCCGCAATCACCACTATAGCCAGACGCACTAGGTGTTCCTGCAATTGTGCTAATGGTACAGCCGTTATTTGTAAGATCAATTTTACGAATGATGTGGTTGTTTTTATCTGCAACGTAGAGATTTCCTGTTGCACTGATCACCATTCCTTCAGGACCATTAAATCGTGCTGTGGCGCAAGGGCCATCTGCAAAGCCAGCCTGAGCAGTTCCTGCAATCGTAGTCAGTGTATAGGATGCGTTTGTACCAGATGGCGGGGTTAATTTTTTAATTTGATTATTATCATTCATATATAGATTACCCGCGGCATCAATGACAAGGCCTCCCCACGCACGTAGATTGGCATTAAGAGCTGCACCAGAGGCAAATCCTGCCCCAGCTGTGGATGCATTACTTGCAATAATTGTAAATGCTGCATTTTGTGCTGTAATGCTGGCTGCGGTTCCATTGTACTTTTTTAGTTGTCCATTTCCATAATCAACGACATATAACGTGTTTGTTGAGTCAATGAGGAGCGCTGATGCAGTGTAGCCAGTAATAATAGTTGTTACATTTCCTGCGGGATCAATTTTTCGAACGGAGGCCGTAGAACTGTCAGCAACATAAAAGTTGCCTACTGAGTCTGCAACGATGATATGTGGATTTCCAAAAGATGCCTGTGTGCTAGGTCCGTCTGTATTACTGATGTTTCCATTACCTGCAAATGTTGATATTGAATACGAATTGGTTGAACCAACTGGGCATGTAGGTGGAATAGTGCTCGTTGCAGTAGTAGTTGTTTGAGCAGGTGTGGTCGTTGTTTGAGCAGGTGTGGTTGTTGTTTGAGAAGGTGTGGTTGTTGTCGTCGTTGTTTGTGAAACAACAGGCGTTAATTTTCGAATACGATGATTTTCCGAATCAACAACATAGGCGACACCGGTTTTATTATCAATGATTATATGATAATTCACTGAGAATTGTGCTCCAACTGCTGTCCCATTGTTTTCTGAAAATCCTTTTGTACCTTTTGTTCCCGCAATTGTTGATATATTGCCAGTTATACCAGACACTAAGCGAATCACATTATTTACGGCATCTGATATAAAAATATTGCCATAGGAATCAATAGCGACCCCCCATACGGTATTCATTGTAGCAGCTTTTGCAGGGCCACCATCTCCGCTGTATCCAGCAGTTCCAGTCCCCGCAACAGTTGAAATAGTATAAGTGCCATTTGTTAAGGTTAATTTTCGTACTACATGGTTAAAGCCATCTGCTACATAAATATTGCCGGAACCATCCATTGATAATTGTGTTGGTCCATTAAACTTAGCACCGACAGCATTACTATTATTACCCAAATTATTATCATATCCAGCTGATCCGCTCGTTCCAGCAATTGTTGAAAGAGTATATACATCGCCGTTAACACTTATTTTTTGTACGATATGATTTGTAGGGTCTGAAAAATAGATATTACCAGCAGTATCAACGATTAAGCCGTGTACATCACCCATGTTGATATTAAATACTGCCTTTGTTGCATATCCTTGCGTGCCAGGAGAATCATTCCCCGCAATAATTGTAGGATTTGTGTATGGCTGATTCGGCAGGTATGAATATTTCAAAATTCTGCGTGTGTTTTTATCAAACACATACAAATTATTATTTGAATCAAGAGCAAGTGCACCTGCCCATATGCTTTTAATCGCTGTAGTTACATTGTTGTTAGCATCAATTTTACGAATAGTGCTGGTGCATACATCTGAAATATACATACTTCCAAAAGAATCAAATGCGGCTGCATAAGGGTAGCAAAGTCCAGCTGTTGCTACGGGGCCATCACTGTTGCTGTCGCTATTTCCAATAAGAGTTGAAACGTTGTATTGACATGTGCCGGCTTGGGCACATGCGGGAACCGAGTTTGGTATTGTTGAAGCTGCAGTATGGCTTAAATTTACATAACAGAAGAATACAAATAATAGAGAATACCTTATAAAACACTTCATTTTTTTCTCCTCTGGATATTTATATTTAATTACAGCAACAATATAAGTTGATTTTAATAAAATTTTCTGCAAAATCATATTAATTGTATGCGTTTTTTTATGGGAGAATCAAGGAGAAAAGGGTAGAGCAGTGTGATGGCTGCAGGGCTTTAGCATATATGCAAAATAATGACACCCCTCTGCGTACTCCGCGGGTGCAGACCCGCGAATCTAGTCGAATGAAATGCCCTGATTATGTTCGGACAATGCACAAGTGTATGGATGTAGGGCTGTCTTCTAACTCTTGGATTCTTTTATTCTTCCGGTTTGCTCATACGGATTTGCACTCGACTTAAATTGAAAACGAATCGGCACAGCAGGCATCTTGAAATCACGACGCAGTGCATTTGTTAGATATCTCACGTAAGAATCAGGAACATCGGCAGCTTTTGTGCAGAACACTTTAAACGTTGGTGGGCGTGATTTAATTTGTGTCATGTACTTTAAGCGAATACGATGGCCTGAAACAATCGGGGCAGGGTGCGCATCAACGGTAAACTGTAACCAACGATTTAGTTCACCCGTTGGAATGCGACGATTCCACATCTTTTCCATGAGCAGCACTTGATCCATCATCCGCGTAAGATTATGGCCTGTAAGGGCTGACAGTGTTACACATTGAATGCCGCGTGCTTGGGTTAGCTGAATTTCAAGTTGCTCGTGTACATGCCTAAGTGTCGCATCAGGATTTTTAACTAGATCCCATTTATTAAGCGCGATAATAAGGCCGCGCCCTTCTTCAAGAACGTGTGATGCCAGCATCAAATCTTGTTTTTCAATCAGTTCATCTGTGGGGATAGATGCATCAATCACCAAAACGACAATCTCCGCAAAACGCATTGTGCGCTCAGCGTCATAAACCGCAAGCTTTTCAACGGCTCCGTCAACTTTACTTTTACGGCGAATGCCCGCAGTATCAACCAATTCGATTGCGCGATCTTTATAGTCCCATGCAAACGAAATAGAATCGCGTGTAACACCTGGGTAATCGGCAGTAAGTTGCGCCTCTTCTTCAAGTAAAGCATTCACAAGTGTTGATTTGCCTACATTAGGGCGACCAAGAATGGCTATTTTGAGAGAACGCTTTAGTCGGTATGCTTCTGCTTCAGCTTCTGCTTCTTCGGAATCAAAGTCATGTTTTTCTTTAAATTCCTCTTCATCTTCGTCTCCATAATCAATAGCAATATATTCAGCTAAAGCTTGGTGAAAATCATCCATGCCGATGCCATGCTCAGCTGAAATGGCCACAACTTCGCCAAGGCCTAAACGATGTGCATCACTTACGCCTGCTTCAGTGCCTTTGCCTTCGCATTTGTTGACAAGCACGATAACGGGGACATTTTGCTTGCGCAGCATTTTTGCAAGGTCTTGATCATATGGGGTGCAACCAAGGCGGCCATCAATCACAAATAAAATAATCGTAGCATCAGCAAGCGCTTTAAGGGCTTGTTTACGCATACCATCAGTCACGATAGCAGGTTGATCACCTTCTCCTGGGTCAAACAGTCCTGGTGTGTCCACTAATGTAAACGTCATGCCCGCAAATTCTGCTTTTGCAATTTTGCGATCACGTGTCACGCCAGGTTGATCATATACCAGCGCCATGCGGCGCCCGACGAGACGGTTAAACAGTGTTGATTTGCCAACGTTTGGTCTGCCTACGATTGCAACAATGGGAAGTTCATCTGTTGTTGCATCGCTATTGAATGTTTTATTGGAAGGCATGAAGTACCGCGTTATCCGTTAATGCAAATAATGTTTTTTGCGAAACGATAGGGGCTAAGAAAATAGCACCACTATCAACTTTTACCTTGTTGAGAACTTCACCATCACGTGGATTAATGCGGATGAGTTCGCCCTTGCTTGAGCTTACGATTAGTGTATCTCCTGCCAAAATTGGTCCTGCGAAATGAACTGAGCCTTCATCTTCGTCAACGCGTGGTAGGCCTGCCACCCAACGAACGGCACCAGATTTGCGCTCGAGGCACACAAGTTCATTCATGTTTGTAAGAACGAATACAAAGCCACCAGCAACAACAGGTGTGCGAATGCCGCCGAGTTCCTTTTGCCATTGGCGTGTGCCAGTTTTAAAGTCGATTGATGTCATGCGACCACCATGGCTGATAACAAACACTTGATTGTCATCAATAACGGGGCGCGCACGAATATGAGGAATACTCGTCACTGTGTCAATGCGCGCTACTGGCGTGATTGTATCTGACCAAAGTACTTGTCCATTTGTTTGGCTTAAGGCATGAATTTCACCAGATGTATAGGCAACAATGACTGTGTCACCCGAACATGCTGGCTTTCCACCACCAAGAAGGAGTGCTGATTCAGGGATGCCGCTATGGCTCCATGCAAGTTCACCTTTGTCGGCAGATAAAGTTATTAATTCGTTGTTGATTGACTGGCAATACACATGGCCATCCTTTACAGAAGGAGATGATCTAAACGGTGCATAACCACCTTTTCGCCAAATCTCTTCACCTGTGTCTGCTTTTAAAGCAACAACTTCACCAAATGAGGTCGTTGCGTAGATGACGCCATTATCAACAGCAATACCACCACCAAGTGTGTCATGGGTGTGTTCTTCTGGTGATGTTGGCTTTTGCCAAACAACATCACCTGTTTTAAGAGCGAGTGCCGTTACAGTACCTTCAGCGTCCATAGTATAAGCATGCTTTTCATCTGTAATAGGGCTGCTGAGCATGCGTTGATCATCGTTCGATCCTGAACCAATAGATTGGTGCCAGGTTTCTGTAATTTTTTCGCCAAGTGAAACATTCATAAGTGCGTGATCTGAGCGGCCACCCATTTGAGGCCATGATGCGTTTGTCGTTGCAGATGGAACAGTTACAGACATGTTTGCAACGGATGGATCTGCTTTTACACTCGCTGTAAAGTTAAGAAAGGATACACGCTCGCCAGGAAGTGGCGTTGTATCTTTTGTATCGCATGCTGTGAGCAGGAAAGCGGCTCCGCCAAGTATAACGTGAGATGTAAGGCCAATTTTGTTAATTAATTGTCGTTTGAGCTGTTTCATTTACTAGTTAATACCTCTTTGAATGGCGTTCCCGGCGAGATTCGAACTCACGGCCTCAGGATTAGGAATCCTGCGCTCTATCCGGCTGAGCTACGGGAACATGCAGATAGACCTACGTAAGTATACAACCGAAGGTATTCTTTTTTTTACGTTTTGTCTAGTTTTTAGTAAGGTTGGTTTTTATTTAGAATGGGTAAAATTCCCCGCAGCAAGAGGCGGGGAATTTCTAAGGTTAGTCTCCATCACTCATGCCGCGGCTCACAAGCTTCATCAGCTCATCATTCATAACGACATCAATACGGTCACGTGCCGTTTTTGTTAATAGTGGAATAATATCTTGATGAGACATTTTTTTTATACTTGTTTTTATTTTTTCTGTAGTCTTTGTATCCATCGTGTCAGGTTCTGTCTTTTTTAAGACCATAATAACGACTTTATCACCAGGAACTTCATCAAAGGTAGATTTTCCGACATTCACCGTGAATAGTTTTTGTTGTAATTGAGGGGCTAATGCTGAAAAGAATTTACCTGCCTCTGTTTCTTTGAACTCTTTAAGCTCAAAATCAACGCGACGAATTGTCTGGGAGCGTGAAACGACAAAGTTTTGTTCCTTTGCACGTGTTTTTAATTCGCGCGCATCTTTCGCATCTTTTGTGAGTTTTGAAGCTATTTTTATTGCTGACTCGCGTTTTTGATTGCGTTCCCAGTCTTTTTTGACCGTATCTTTTATCGTTGAAAATTCTGGGAGGGCTGATGGTGTAACTTTCTCAACGTGAACAACAAACGCTTGTGTCGCAGATACATCTGTGATTAAGCTGTCCTTATTTTCGGATAGTGTAAATATTTGCTCGAGTGCAACAGCCTTCGTGTCTTGTGGTAATGAAGCAAGAGCGTCTTTGCCGTCGCGCGCTTCACCATTTTGATTAAGCTCAGGTAGGTTTGTCACTTTTAAACCATGTTTCGCAGCGGCGTCACTTAATTTAAGCCCGCCAGCTAAGTCATCGTCGAATGAATTTCTGAGTTCTTGAAAATAATCAGGATATTTTTGAGCGCGTAGGGCTTCTTCTACTTTTGTTCGAACAGCAGAAAGGGATTGCGTTACAGTGGGATCAATGCGTGTTACTTCATATATTGAATGAGAAGTGCCATTTTCAAGCGGATCGCTATGCTTATTGTCTGGTAGAGAAAATACGATAGATCGTACGTTGTCTGATAAGTTGTCTTTTTCAAGTAACCCCATGTCTTCATACTTGCCGCCTGGAACGTCACGTACAACTGCTGTCATTGGACGGCCTTTTCGTAAGTGTTCAAGTGCAGCTACAGCCGTTGCATGATTAGGGTACGTAACACGGCGAACCATGCGACGTTCTGCTTGTGTAAAATCGTTTAGCGAGCTGTTATAACGTTCTTTTATTTCTTCGTCACTTACTTTTATGTTTTTTGAGAGGACGTTCTGATCAAAAACGACAACTTGTGCCGTGCGGTATTCAGGAACTCGGTATGCTTCTGCTTTTTGATTAAATAAAAGTTTCAAATCATCTTCGGTTGCTTTTTTACCAAGGCTCATTGCACTAAAAGGAATGGTAATTGAAAAAAAGCGATGCTTTGTTGTGAGTGCATCTGTAATAAGATCAATCGCAAAATTTGGTAAACTCATCGCAGAGCTAAGTGTACCTGCAAGCTGTTGTTTGAAAATATCTTCACGAATTTGCTCTAAAAATTTAGGTTCACTTATGCCGTTGGACCTTAGGGTTTCACGTAAAAGCGCGCCATCGTAAAAACCATCTTTTTTAAAAGAAGCTTCACTGCGGATAACTTCGCCGACAAACGCATCTGATGCAGAAAAATGCATATTTTTAAGTAGTTGCGTTAGCGCTTTTTGATTAATTAAGCGTTCGAGAACAATCGTGTGCAGTTGTAACTTTTTAAGAACAGCAGGATCAACTTTCCCGTTATACATTTGTTGAATTCGGTTGGTTTCTTGATTGAGCATGTGGGAGAGCTCTTCATACGAAATTTCAAATTTACCAACTTTTGCAATTGGTCGGTTTGCCCAATATTTTTGAATAACGTCGGCGATTCCCCATATAGAGAAACTGGCAATAATGAGCCCGAAAAGTATTTTAACAATTATACCTTGTGAATGACCGTGAATTTTTTTAAGAAACATGTGTATCTGTGCTTTCGTGCTGTTTTTAGTAAAAGTACAACTAGTGTAGCTATTGTTTGCGAAAGACTCAAGGAATGATGATGATAAGTTTGGAAAAAAGATGTCTTGAACTGAATTTTCAAGAAAAGTGGCTCCCCGGGACAGATTCGAACTGCCGACCAAGTGGTTAACAGCCACTTGCTCTACCACTGAGCTACCGGGGAAGATGTAGATATTATTAGCAGATAATATTTTTGTTGGCAAAGGTTTTTTGCGAAAATGTGTGAAATTTATAGTAATTTTAAACTTAAGCTTTTTATGATCTTCTTTTTTTGATAACATGGTAACAATATATTTAATTTTAGAAAAATCACGTGAATAATTTTGAGTTAAATAAGATATTGGGTGCTGTTTTAGTAGCATTACTAGCAGCTAAGGTTTTTGATATTACCGGAAGTAGTTTGGTGGCGCCTGTTATTAAGTTGAAAAAGGATGTGCTTGTGGTTGCTATTCCTGAGGGAGGCGCTGCAGGGCATGCAGCAAAAGAAAAAGAGATCGGCCCCATAACACCTTTGCTTGCGACGGCCAATATTGCAAATGGCGAAAAATCATTTAAGAAATGTATGCAGTGTCATGTCATTGAAAAAGATAAGCCGCACGGTATTGGACCAAGTTTGTGGGGGATCGTTGGCCGTGCAATTGCTTCATTGGGTGATTATGCGTATTCCAGTTCACTGAAGGAAAAAGCGTCTGCAGTTTGGGATGTGGAAGCCCTTAACCATTTTATTCATAATCCACGAAAATTTGCAAAAGGCACGAAAATGACGTTTATGGGTATTGAGACCGATCAAGAACGTGCAGATCTTATTGCGTATTTGCAAAAGGCAGCACATTAGTTTTCTACCGGAACGGTGGTTCGTCGAAGCCACGTAATTTCCGTGAGTGCAACTGTTCAGCACCACCTTCGCGCAACAAACGAATGGCTTCTAGGCCAATTTCAAGATGTTGCGTAATGCGTTGGCGATAAAACGTGTTTGCAATGCCTTGTAGCTTAATTTCACCATGAATAGGCTTGTCTGAAACGCACAAAAGCGTGCCATAAGGGACGCGAAAGCGAAAGCCATTGGCAGTTACAGTTGCGGATTCCATATCAACAGCAATCGCGCGGCTTTGTCTAAATCGTTCATAAAACTCGCGTGACTGAAGTTCCCAATTGCGATTGTCTGTTGTAAGCACAGTGCCTGTTCGCATGTGTGATTTTAGTTCTTCTGAATTTTCATGTGTAACGTTTAATACAGCCTTTTGCAGGGCAACTTGAACTTCAGCCAATGCAGGTACAGGAATCCAAAGAGGGAGGTCTTGATCTAATACATGGTCTTCGCGCACATAGCCATGGGCAAGCACATAGTCGCCAAGGTTTTGTGTTGATCTTAATCCTGCGCAGTGCCCAAGCATTAGCCAGCAGTGTGGGCGTAAGACAGCCAAGTGATCAGTGATTGTTTTAGCATTGCTTGGTCCAACGCCAATATTGATAAAGGTGATCCCCTGACCATCAGCACGCTTTAAATGATATGCCGGCATTTGTGGAAGACTTGCTGGTTTTTGGCATGCCTCAGTTGTTAGGTTGTCACGTGTAAAATGAAAACCACCTGGCCCTACGAATTCAGTATAGCCTGAGTCATCTCTCTTAAGTTCACTAATGCTGAATTCAATAAAAGCATCAATATAACGTTGGTAGTTAGTGAGCAGAATAAAACTTTGAAAGTGTTCTGTTTGCGTGCCCGTATAGTGGTGCAATCGATGCAATGAAAAATCAACGCGTTCGCCTGTGAAAAGTGAAATGGGGCGTATGTAAGTGCTTGGAGCTGTGCAGTTTGGACCATGATCATCAATCCGTGAAAGGTTCGGTAGCACAAATGCATTTTTTACTTGCCACAATTGATCGCTTGCCAAATCTGATGGTGAATGTTCAACAGCAAAGGGAAGGGGAATTGCCCAAGAACTTCGTCCAACGACAACAGGTACCTTGTGGCGTTCTAAAATAAGTTGAATTTGTTCTCGGTAATATTCCTGAAAATGATCTGGGCGCGTTAATGTGCCGCCATAAAGGCCAGGTTCAGTGACGACGCCATAGCTGACGCTTGGATCATTGTAGAGGTCTTTATTTTCGACCCGAAAGCCAAGATAGGGATAACAACCGGACGTAATATTTATTTCATCTGAATGACCGTCGATTGCTTTTGTGAAAGCATCTTGAATTGTTGTCACACTATCATTATAAATTTTTTGAATATAAGCGACAGCTTCAGCTGCATCCATGAAGGATTGAGCTTCATAAATTGGAAATTCAGTTGTTGAGTGATTAGGGATTGGCTGTGTCATTTAAGAATCCTCTAGCCCAACGAGGGCGCGTGCAAATTGTTTGGCTGAAAAAGGCTGTAGATCGTCAAATGATTCACCAACACCAAGTCCGTATATGGGAAGTTTATATTTATCGGCAAGTCCAACGACAATACCGCCTTTTGCTGTGCCATCAAGTTTTGTGATGATGAGTCCTGTAACGTTTGCTGCTTTTTGAAACACATCCACTTGTTGAATTGCATTTTGGCCTGTTGTGGCATCTAAAACTAAAATCACATGATGCGGCGCATCAGGAATTACTTTTTTAAGAACACGTTGGATTTTAGACAGTTCATCCATAAGGTGATCTTTATTATGTAGGCGTCCTGCCGTATCAATCATCAAGATATTTGCGCCTGACTTACTGGCTTTTTGAATGGATTCGAACGCAAGACCTGATGCGTCGTGACCTTGTTGGCTTGTGTAAAGGGGGACATCTAGACGATCTGCCCACACTTGGAGCTGTTCAATTGCTGCTGCACGAAATGTATCACAGGCTGCTAATTCAACTTTATACCCTTGGTCTTTCCATTGTTTGGTGAGTTTGCTGATCGTCGTCGTTTTACCGCTGCCATTAACACCAATCATGAGAACGACATTGAGTGATGTTTTTGAAAACGTCATTGTTTGTGCAACGGGTTCAAGTTTTGTTTCGATATGATCAGCCAAAAGGATAAGAACTTCGTCGGACGTTGTATCTGGTGATAATTTTTGATCACTTAAGTGCGTGCGCAGCATAGCGGCTGTTGCAACACCCATATCCGCTTGAATGAGAATGTCTTCAATTTCATCCAACAGGGCAGCATCAAGTTTGCGATTGATAAAAACATCACGTATTTTCGATCCGACTTGGTTCGTCGATCGCTTTAATCCTGTTTTTAAGCGTTGCCACCAACTGGTTGTCAAAGAAGTACCCCTGTGAGATGTGTTAATTCATTTTTCTGGATTTTAACACGAGTAATGGGGGGGATGGAAAGCCCTAAAGGTACATTTGCGATAATAACAGGTGCAAAATGATCAGTTCTACCTTTAATTGTATTGTTTTCAGTAGATTCAACAAGAATTGTGAGCTCTTGACCAACAAGACGATCATAAAACTGTTGCTCGGCTTGTTCGCCTTTTTTGCGCAAACGAGCCGCACGTTCTTTAATAACAGGTCCTTGGAGTTGCGGCATTTTGCTTGCAGGGGTTCCAGGGCGTGGTGAATATGGAAATACATGTAGATAGGTTAAATCGCACTCATCAACAATACGGAGGGAGTTTTCAAACATTTCATCTGTTTCCGTTGGAAAGCCTGCAATAAGATCCGCGCCAAAGGCAACGTCTGGTCGGAGCCTGCGGGCTTTTTTACAAAACTCAATCGCATCTTCACGAAGGTGACGGCGTTTCATGCGCTTTAGAATCATATTGTCACCGGCTTGCAGGCTCATATGAAGATGAGGCATGAGACGTGGTTCAGTTTCGATCAATTGCCATAAGTCATCATCAATTTCGACGGGATCAAGCGATGATAAGCGTAACCGTTTTAAATCTGGAACAAGCGCAAGTACACGGCGGATCATTTGGCCAAGTGTCGGTGTGCCGGGAAGATCCTCACCATAGGCTGTGATATCAACGCCTGTGAATGCAATTTCGTGATAACCAGAATCAACAAGGGTGCGAAGTTGTGCAACAATTTCACCAATCGCAACGCTGCGTGAATTTCCGCGACCATAAGGAATGATGCAAAATGTACAACGGTGGTTGCAGCCATTTTGAACTTGTACAAATGCCCGTGCTTTACCATCAAAACCAGAAACAAGATGAAGTGCTGTTTCTTTGACTGACATGATGTCATTTACTGTAAGGCGCGCATGGTCTGGTGCTTTAAGATTTGTATATGTATCAATTTTCATTTTGTCGTCGTTACCGATTACGGCGTCGACTTCGGTCATTTTTGTATATGATTCTGCATTTACTTGGGCAGAGCAACCCGTCACAATAATTTTGGCATTG
Source organism: uncultured Alphaproteobacteria bacterium (assembly GCA_903861255.1). Lineage (GTDB taxonomy): Bacteria > Pseudomonadota > Alphaproteobacteria > Paracaedibacterales > CAIOTO01 > CAIOTO01. Next base: position 21,493 of record CAIOTO010000176.1, read on the forward strand.
GGGTGTTCACGTCGAAGTTTGCGTATGGTTTGGCGTGCTTGGCGTTCGGCTTCGGATGTAACGGCGCATGTATTGATGATAATGGCATTTTCAAGGCCAGCAGCATGCGTCAGTGATTTTATGACTTCGGACTCATACGTGTTAAGGCGACAGCCAAATGTAATAATTTTAGGATCAAGAGGTGATTGCGCGTCTGAAATTGATATGGGTAAAGTTCCCTCTGCCGTCGATGTCATGGCAAGATGTCCTTTTATATATTAATGTGGGGCTGTGCGCGCGTTATTTCACAAAACAAATACAATGGTGCCCGAAGCCGGAATCGAACCAGCGACACAGGGATTTTCAATCCCTTGCTCTACCAACTGAGCTATTCGGGCACGTCGCTAACGACGTTTTTATTGATACCGCTTTTTAGAGCATTTGTCCAGAGAAAAAGATGTGAAATTCTAAATGAGGCAGGTGTAAGCCTTTAAAAATAAACTCGTAAATTCAATCTTTTGATTCGTGATGGGTATAATTCCGTTTCTTTGGATTTTTCTACTTGAGGTAATCCACGGAAAGTGATTAGATTGGTTTGAATCCATTTTACGTGGATAAGATATTAATTTTATACAAAATAGGAGAGCATTTATGAGCTTTATCGAAACACTTCACCAGAAATTAGATGCTTACCATTTGTTGAATCATGATTTTTATAAAGCGTGGAATGATGGCCAGTTGAGCATGGATACACTGAAAATTTATGCAAAAGAGTATTATCACCACGTTGCTGCATTTCCACGTTATATCAGCGGTATTCACACACAGTGTAGTGACTTGAATACGCGCCAAATTTTGCTTGGTAATTTAATCGAAGAAGAGCAAGGCGCTGCAAACCATCCAGAGCTATGGAGACAATTTGGTGAAGGTTTGGGCGTATCACGTGCAGAGTTTGATGAGAAGCCGCAATTGAAAGCAACCGATGCGCTCGTTGATGGGTATTTTGATCATGTACGCTCAAACTTTGCGACTGGCCTTGGTGCATTGTATGCGTATGAACGTCAAACGCCAGAGGTAGCTACGTCTAAGATTGAGGGTTTGTGTAATCACTACGGCATTACGGATGAACGTACGTTAAAGTTTTTTGAGGTTCACGCTGAGGCTGATGTTTGGCATCGTGAAGAATGCGCAAACCTTATTGAAAGTTTGACTGAAGATGAACAACAAAAGGCTCTAGAGGGTGCTGAAGCTGGTGCAAAACTGCTTTGGGGATTCCTTGATGGCATGATGGAAATTCATGGTAGTCATGCGTGTGCTGCTTAGTTATAGCAATTCACCTGTAAATTGAAGTATATATTCGCCGTCATCACGCGCCTCGTAAGAGGCGTGGTGATCCAGGAAAACAGTCGCTGGATGGCCACGCCCTTTGGGCTCGCAATGACGAGCTCTTAGCTTAAAGGGGTGAAAATTTAATCCCTTTTTTTGTGCTCAATACTCAATACGATCTGTTTTTTCAGACCAAGCTTTAAACGCAGCTAATCCTTCATCGCGTAGCAACGTAATCATAGGGACTTGTCGATGCTCTATTTCCTTTGCAAGTTCGTCATAAAAGAATGAATCATCAAAGCCAATATCAGCGGCATCAAAGCGTGTGTTTGCGTAATAAATTTTATCAACCCGTGACCAATAACTGGCGGCCAGGCACATAGGGCAGGGCTCGCAGCTTGTGACAAGTACGCACCCCTGTAAATTAAATGTATCAAGTGTTTTGCATGCATTGCGGATCGCCACAACTTCGGCATGTGCTGTTGGGTCATTACATGATGTGACTTGATTCCAACCTTCTGAAATGATTTTGCCATCTTTTATAACGACTGCACCAAAGGGGCCGCCATGTCCACCTTGCATTTTTTCGTGTGAGAGCTCAATGGCTCGGCGCATGGCCTTTGTAATTTGTTCCATTTTGTTTACCTTGCTCCTGTTTGGTAATAAGGGCCAGGATTTTGCGGGTAATTCTGCTGTATCGGTTGATTTACTTGCTGTGGGTAACCTTGTTGTGTGTACGGTTGCTGTGCAGGCGCTTGCGCCGGTGCTGTTTGTTGCGGATATGGAGTTTGTTGCTGAGTATATCCTTGCGATGGCACATGTTGCGCCGTTGGATTTTGTTGCGGTTGAATATAGCGCCCACCACTTTGTGGCATTGGTTGCTGAGTCGGCGGAAGCATTTGTGCTGGTTGTGCGTATACGGATGGCATATGTGCTGTATCAACGATAGATGTGTCACCCATTTGCGTGCCTTGCGTGCCCATTTTCATTATATTGGGGTTTGGTGCGGCTGGTGGCATAGCCACAGCTGGCATTATTGCGGGCATAGCAACTGACGGTGCAGGTATTCCTGGCATGGCGATGGTCGGCGCAGCAGGAAGCCTAGGCGCTTCAATGGTAGGCATATTCATAGAAGGGTAGGGGACGCTCATATTTGTAATAGGTGGTAATTTTGGGGCGCCAATATCATAGATATTAACAGCGACTAAAAATCCTGTGATAAATAATAGCGAACTGAGAAAGAACAGCCCGATAATTAATACAAGGAACGAGAGCTTGCTCATGGAAAAATAAAGCTCCTTTGCTATCCAATTGGTATAAATTTTTTGTACAAAATAACTGACTAACGTGGAGTGTGGTCGATTGTAAATGTAGGATTCACTTTGGCGGTTTGAAAATGCGCGTGGTTGCTGTGCGCGTGGTTGCGGTGCGTGTCGTCTTTGTTGCTGTCTGTTTGCAGGGCGGCTTTCAGAACGATTTTCGCGCTCTGGATATTCACGTTGCTGCTCGCGTTGCGGAGCATAACTGCGTACTGGTTCATTGTACTGTTTTTGTGGAAATGGCTTGGCAGAAGGAGCATTGAAATGTTCAGGTATTGATAAACGAAACGGACGTATATCATCGTCATCCCAGAATGTATCGACTGGCTTCTTTGGCCGTAAGAAAGATGGCTGATCAAATGCATTTAATCGTGGTTTTGTTTGATACATTTTTTTTAGATTCCAATATTCCTGAGTCTATAGTAGCTGAAAAATCATTGTATTTACAAACAATTTTAATTATTTTTTGTAAATCATAAAACCAAAATTGTCATCCACGGGCTTGGCCCGTGGATCTTGGCTTTAACGCCTAACCCGTGTGTTCCTTTTTATGTTTTAGATCCCTGGGTCAAGCCCGGGGATGACACATGTTGGTTGGTAGTTACGTTTTTTTGCACCTCATAGAGGGCTATGTTGCATTTTTATAGTGTTGTGTATGTCGGCTAATTTTAGATAGTTGAATTATTAGGAATACAAATAAGTAGGAATTTAGAAAGTTCTTCTCTCATTAGAGTAAACGTGCTATGAAGACCCATAGCAATAATCACAATAAAATGTTTTATGGCACTCTATCGTTCGTTCTTTGCAGTTGGCTTTTTGACAATCTTAAGTAGAGTCGTTGGGTTTTTACGTGAAATTCTAACGGCATCTCTGCTCGGTGCAACTATGACGTCAGATGCACTTAAGATTGCGATAAAGCTCCCATCTTTATTTCGTCGTATTTTTGCAGAAGGTGCATTTAATGCAACATTTGTTCCCATGTTCGCAGGGCTCCTTAGTAAATCAGAGGATCATGAAGATGCACTTACGTTTGCTGAACAAATTTTAAGTTGGCTTACATTATGTTTGTGTATTCTCATTATTATATTTGAAATATTTTTGCCATCAATTTTTAAGATATTGGCACCTAATTATGATGCAGCTCGTTTGTCTCTGACTATACAATATACGCGTATCACGTTTCCATTTATTTTATTTATTTCATTAACGGCTTTTTATAGCGGGATTTTAAATTCACTAGATCGATTTTTTGTGGTAGCTTCTTCTCCTGTTGTTGGTAATATTTTTATTCTTCTTTTCGTTTGTTTTTTTGCTAAAGCGTTGAATAACGATCCTGGCGTTGACTTTTCTATGGCAGTTTTTGGATGTGGTATTGTTCAGCTATTATGGGTTCTGGTGCCATGTATTCGCTCAGGCTATGGAATAAAGCTGCGCAGGCCGACATTGTCTCCACGGGTTAAGCTTTTCTTTAAGAAAGTTGGTCCTGGTGCGTTAGGTGCTGGTGTTGTTCAAATTAATATATTATTAGACATGTATATTGGCATGCGTTATTTGCCGGCAGGTTATATTTCTTATTTGGACTATGCTGAACGTTTAAATCAACTGCCGTTGAGTGTCATTGGGACAGCGGTAAGTACGGTTTTACTACCACTGATGTCTCGACATGTCGCCTCTGGAAATACGGATAAGTCACTTGCGACACAGCGTGATTCCATTGAGTTTGCTATGCTTTTAACGTTGCCATCGATGTGTGGGCTTATTGTTTGGTCAGTGCCAATTGTGGGTATGATTTTTCAGCATGGTAAGTTTACGTTATCTGATACACATGCAACGGCGGCTGCACTCACGGCATTTTCAGCGGGTCTTCCTGCTTACATTTTGATTAAGATTTTCTCCACAACTTTTTTCTCAAACCAAGATACAAAGACACCCGTACGCGTGGCTGTCTATTCGGTCGTGCTTAATTTGACGTTAAATCTTGCACTTGTTGGTACGTATATGCATGTTGGTCTTGCGATGGCAACGGCGATAGCTGCCTGGGTTAATGCACTTGTTCTTGCCTATTTGCTTAGAAAACGTGGTCTTTTTGTGTTGTCGTCTGAGCTAATCCACTTTTTTGGACGATTACTATTATCTATTATTATTGCATTGCCATTTTTGTATGGCATTAAATTTTGGCTTGATCCAGTTGTGTCGTATAGTGGTTGGTGGAAAGCTGTTTTTACTATGGTTGCGGCTATTGTGGGTATTGGTATATTTTCATTAAGTGCCTGGTTTACTGGTGCGCTTGATTTGGCACGCTTTAAAAGCAACATGGGTGTGAATAAAAAATAATATAGTATTGATATTTATCTGAATAATACCTATTTATAATAAGAATGCAAAATAAGGATGCTCTTAATGAGTAAGACAAATTTAATTGGCCTTAGCCGAGATGAATTGAAAGAACTATTGGCGCAACATGATGTGCCTGCATACCGTGTCCAGCAGCTTTGGAATTGGCTTTACCATCATGGTGTAACCACATTTGATCGTATGGTGAATGTGCCTAAACCTGTACGCCAGATTTTAGAAGATTCATTTGTAATAGAACGTCCTCAAATTGCGACGGCACAAGCGTCGACAGATGGCACGCAAAAGTGGTTGCTGCGCTTTGCTGATGGGCAAGAGGCGGAAGCTGTTCATATCCCAGAGGTTGACCGCGGCACGCTGTGTGTGTCGTCACAAATTGGTTGTACTTTGACGTGTAAGTTCTGCCATACAGGTACGCAAACGTTGGTACGTAATTTGGATGCTAGCGAGATTGTTGGGCAAATGATGGTTGCGCGTGATGTATTCGGTGAATGGCCATCGCCGGTTGGGCAGCGCCATGTATCGAATATCGTGATGATGGGCATGGGCGAACCTTTGTATAACTTTGAAAACGTTGCAAAAGCACTTACCATAATTATGGATCATCAAGGAATATCCTTGTCAAAACGTCGGATTACATTGTCAACATCGGGCGTTGTTCCGTTGATGCAGCGCTGCGGAGATGAGCTGGGTGTAAATTTGGCGGTATCTCTTCATGCGGCGAGAAATGATGTACGTGACATCTTGGTGCCTATTAATAAAAAGTACCCGATTGAGCAATTGATCGATGCATGCCGGAATTACCCGGGAGTGAATAATGCGCGGCGTATTACATTTGAATATGTAATGCTAAAAGATGTAAATGACTCGGATGCGGACGCACGTGATTTGCTGCGTTTGATTAAGGGTATTCCAGCAAAGATTAATCTGATCCCGTTTAATCCATGGCCTGGGTCATCTTTTGAATGTTCAACACCAGAACGTATTTCATCATTTGCAGATATTGTGTACCGCGCAGGGTATGCATCACCTGTGAGAACGCCACGAGGGCGTGATATTTTAGCGGCTTGTGGGCAGCTTAAATCAGAAAGTCAGCGCAAACGTAAGTGTGCCGTGTAATAGAATAGGGCCATTTAATCAGAATGCTGCCCTATTTTAATTAGAGCTTTGTGTTTGCCGAGAGGATAGTAGAGAGTTTGATTTTCTTGTTTAGTTGGCAATTTTATGTAAATTATTTTAAAATTTAATAATTGTTATGTGTTAGTAAGCATCAAATGAACGGTTCACACACAATGCACTCTGCAGATCCCGATGCTTTGTATGCATATGCTTTCTCGATGCATCAAGCTGGAAACGCACGTGATGCCGTCCCATTGTATCAACAATTGCATAAACAATTTCCAGATAATGCGGAAATATTAACCTTGCTTGGTATAGCGTGGCTTCAACTTGAAAATATTTCCGAAGGCATTCGATTGCTTAAACAATCGCTGAATATTTCTCCTAATCAGCCTGTAGCACTCTTTAATTTGGGTGATGCTCTTTGTACGCTTAGGCACTTTGATGAAGCTTTAATAAATTATGATCAAGCCATTATATTTAGTCCTTATAGACCAGAAATTTACAATAATAGAGCGATTGCGTTAAATGAGCTTATGCGATTTGAAGAAGCTCTTTTAAGTTGTGATTGCGCCATTGCTTTAAATCCTTATTCTGCTGATGCTCATTATAATAAAGGAAATTCATTAAATGGGTTGAAATGTTTTAATGAAGCTTTGGCTGCATATGAGTCTGCGATTCTCTTAAAACCAGATTTTGTTTTTGCTTATAATAATAGGGTTAATATATTAAGCGGTCTTAATCGATTTGAAGAAGCACTTATAAGTTGTGATCGTGCTATTGAGTTAAATCTTGATTTTGCAGAGGCTTACTCAAATCGAGGATATATATTAAAAAAACTTAATCGATTTGAAGAAGCATTGATAAGTTGTAATTGTGCTATTAAATTAAAACCTGATTTTGCTGACGCATACTGTAATCGAAGTATTATTCTTATTGAGCTCAAGAAATTTGAAGAAGCTTTGATAGATTGTGACAATGCCATTGTATTGAACCCTAAGTCTGCTATTGCATACTTTAATAAAGCTTTGACTCAACTTTTGTTGGGAAACTATGAAGAAGGCTGGAAATTGTATGAATCGAGGTGGGAAGGCAATTTGAAAGCGAGTGCTCGGGTATTTAATCAGCCATTGTGGCTTAGAGATGCATTACTTTCAGGTAAAACAATATTAATTTATGAAGAACAAGGGGTAGGTGATGTTATTCAAATGTGTCGATATTTGCATTTGTTAAACGCTCTTGGTGCGAACATAATATTAGAAGTCAGATCGCAACTTATCCCTTTATTGTTAACATTAAAGGGAAATATAAAAGTTATAGAGAAGGGAGACGATCTCCCACTTTTTGATTTTTATTGTCCAATCATGAGTCTTCCCTTAGCGCTTAAAACAACTGTTGAAACTATTCCAAAAGGTGTACCTTATTTGTTTGTTGATTCAGACAAGCAAAAAATATGGCAAGGACGATTGGGAGAAAAAACGAAAAAACGTATAGGTTTTGTGTGCTCAGGTTCAGCGACGCACAATGACGATAGTAAGCGAAGTATCCTTTTAAAATTTATGCGGCCGTTATTAAATCTTCCTTTTGAATTTCATCTCTTGCAAAAAGAAATTAGTGCTGAAGATGTGTCAGTCTTGACTGAATTTCCACAGGTTAACATTCATCATGAGAACTTGCACGATTTTGCGGACACAGCAGCTCTTGTCAATGAAATGGATCTTGTGATTTCAGTGGATACATCGGTTGCACATCTTGCCGGTGCGCTTGGCAAATCAGTCTGGATTCTTATACCTTGGGTGCCAGACTTCAGGTGGCTACTCGATCGAACGGACAGCCCCTGGTACCCAACAGCCACCTTGTTTAGGCAGCACGAACTTGGGAATTGGGAGTCTGTTATAGAAGACGTTTGCCAAAAGCTAAAACATCTTATGAACATACAAGATTCTGATTTAATGATCACTGATCCTGATGCATTGTATGCTTATGCATTTTCATTGCATCAGGCAGGGCAGATAACTGAGGCTATAAAACTATATGAACAACTGAATCTTCAATTGCCCGATAATCCAAATATTTTAACAGCACTTGGGGTCGCATGGGTTCAACTCGATCACAAAGAATTGGGTGCTTCGATATTAAAAAATTCACTTGAACTCTTGCCGGGGCAGCCTATAGCCCTCTTTAATTTAGCAAATGCTTTGGGCTGTCTTAAGCGCTATGCTGAGTCTTTATCTTGCTTTGATAAGCTTCTTTCAATTAGTTCTGACTGTGCTGATGTTTACTCTAATAGAGCAGTAGTGCTAAACGAGCTTAGGCGTTATGAAGATGCCATTTTGAGTTGTGATTGCGCAATTGCATTAAAACCAGATTTGGCTAGCTCATATTATAATAAGGCTAACGCATTAAACAAACTTAAACGGTTTGAAGAAGCCTTAGAGAACTATAACTATACAATTGCAATGGAGCCTAGCTTCTTGGGTGCTTATTGCAATCGTGGCGCTGTTTATAAAGAGACCATGCGCCTTGATCAAGCGTTAGTCGATTGTGATTATGCAATTTCTCTTGATCCAGAGAGCCATTCTCTCTATTGGAATAAGGCGTTTATCAAGCTTATGCTAGGGGATTACGAAGAAGGCTGGAAATTGTATGAATGGCGTTGGAAATCTTTCCTTAAAGATTTTGTAAGAGTACTTGAAAAGCCATTGTGGCTTGGTGATGCACCACTTTCTGGTAAAACAATATTAATTTATGAGGAACAAGGGCTTGGTGATGTAATTCAAGCCTGTCGCTATGTCTATGCTCTAAATATGCTTGGTGCTAGGGTGATATTAGAAGTTCCGGCTTCATTGACGTCTATAATGAGAACGTTAAAAGGGGATGTTACGGCCATTGAAAAAGGGTATTTCCTTCCCACATTCGATTTTCAATGTCCAATTATGAGTTTGCCATTGGCGTTCAAAACAACTGTTAACACGATTCCTGCGGATGTGCCTTATTTATTTGTTGATTCAGGCAAGCAAAAGGAATGGCAAGGACGATTGGGAATTAAAACAAAAAAGCGCATTGGCCTAGTTTGTTCGGGGTCAACAATACATGATGATGATAGTAAGCGAAGTATCCCTTTAAAATTCATGCGGTCGTTATTAAATCTTCTTTTTGAATTTCATATCTTGCAAAAAGAAATCAGGCCTAATGATGCAGCGAGTTTGGCAGAGTTCCCAGATATTCAAACACATCAAAAAAACTTAATTGATTTTTCTGATACGGCCGCACTTGTCAATGAAATGGATCTTGTGATTTCAGTGGATACATCGGTTGCACATCTTGCCGGTGCGCTTGGAAAATCAGTCTGGATTCTTATACCTTGGGTGCCAGACTTTAGGTGGCTACTCGATCGGACGGACAGTCCTTGGTATCCAACAGCAACGTTATTTAGGCAGCAAGAACTTGGAAATTGGGAACGTGTGATTGATGATGTCTGCCAAAGATTGAAAGATCAATTCCTATGA